>JBEVXV010001243.1:0-6585 GCA_040505915.1 Sedimenticola sp.
AGCACTCATGGAGCACGACATGTGGCTGCGACCACCTTGTTTATTTTCTTTTTTATGTTGTAATTCAGTAATGGTGGCGGCTGAACTGGTGGTGGAAAATCTGCTGAGAAAATATCGAATTTGAACGGTTTTAAAGTGGTGTGAAAAGTTACAGCTGGTGTTAAGAACTTCCTGAAAGTCTTATCTAGTGATTGAAGTGGTTTTAGACTGTTTTACAGAAACGTTTTATTGCAAATTCGATTGAAACCAAAAATGTAAAATTTATCACGGGGCAGGTGCGTGGCTCCAAGCCGCCGCCATATAGAATTTTAGAAATTAATTTTACAAACTTTAATAAACTGTTTTAACTAGCAACTGACTGTGATGGTGTAACCTTAGTATTTTAACAAAACTATAGAACTGGTGGAAGTGGTGAAATTTTATTCACTTTTAATGAAAATATTTACTAAACTTGGTGTTTGACGACGTGTTCCCCAACCAAAACAAAGAACTCTGTTCTTATATGTTTTAAATGTCGCTTTTAATTAATATTTTAAACTAGAGTGTGTAAATCTTACCTACATATAGACGCTATCCTGTAGCACGATTGCTAGATGCGCTTATTAGTATAGACGCTTTTCTGTTCTTGAGTGTTGTGCTGTGTTGTAACCTGACGCTTACCTGTTGCATGCGTGTTGTATTTAAATGTATTTAAATGTAACTAATAACAGACTATACAGACTATACTATTATAACACACTTTAATAATTTGCGCACCGCACCGTTCGCGACTACGCGTTTATACTGCGCTCCACGTCCTGACTCCAGGGAGGCGACGCTAACGACATGGCGCATCGACAGACGCAGGTGGCGAGGGTGGCTACGCGTAACTCTACAAGGCAAACAACTTCAACACGAAACTACAATCTCAACATTGATAAAGCTTTGAAGGCCAAAATCAACTCTTGCACGTCAATGAAAGCTGAATATGAAATAACTGGAGGTGGTATTACAGGGGTGATGGACACTGCAAGGTTCGAACTATTTCGAGCCGCATGCTCAGCATATTACAAGGACTTTCCACCGTCTGAGGGTCATTGTTTGATAGACTTGAGTGAGGATAAAAAGGGAAAAGCTGTTGTCCAACAAACATACAAAGTACGTCGAAATGAAACGGGTTATACACTGAATATGTACGTTACCACAAATAAACTGTTAATCAATGGAAAAGATATTGATAGATTTGTAACTGTTCATCTACGATCAATACATGAAATAATGGGAAAGACCTTAGTAGAATGGGACTTTAGTAACGCTCAGCGGTTGAATGATGCATTTGCGCAGGAGCTCCAAAATGTGTTAGATCTGAGACGGCAACAAAACATAAACAATGATGTAACTCGTGGGAGAGACAACACACGACCGAGAAATGGTGCCTTAGATAGTAATCAGGCGGATGATAAATTGAACCTACAGCTGCTAGAGCAAAGTCCAGAGAAGACTAACATACTTCAGATCTGTAATAAACCTCCAGATACTCCAGAAAGGACTAAAGATCAGCCAAATATTACAATTGAAGCTAAATGTCCAAAATGTAACAAAAACTGTGCAAGTCGAGCAGTACTGTGTGAATTGGGAAAACACTGGATCCACTACAGATGTGATAAGCTTACCTCGGCTGAGATAGATCGAATTGTGAACGATAAAGACAGTATTTATAATTGTAAAAACTGTATGAAATCAACTGATAACACAACACTTAAGTTACCATATATAGGTGCTGGAAGGGGTGATGATGGGTCCCAACGTAGACCAAAGAATGTAATTACCTCTAGGCCGGCAGAACGATCGAGCTGCATCGCCCAGGATATCTTAAATGAGGAGGTCTCTGCAACCTGCCCGGTGTGCTCTCGTGATCTAACCGAAATAAGCCAATCATGCGGTAAATGTTCAGCAGTCTGTCACAGCTCCTGTATGGACACTCGAGATCCAGAAACATGCCTACCATGTGCCGCTACTGAAATACAGCAGTTAACGACCATGAACCGGTCACATACTAGCGAAACTAACAGCATGCGACAACAGTCACAGCAACAGCAATCTAATCAATCTGAAGTAAAACAACACAATCCCTCGTCAGATGCTAATTCTGTAAAACAAAGAGACTTAAGACAGCAGGAGCAAAAACTTAAGAAATGGGAGGATGAATTGAAATATCGTGAAGCTAAATCCCTAGACTTAGTGAACCAATGTAAACGATTGGAGGACTATCTTGCTAAAACCGAAGCTCGTAATGTTGAACTGGATAAAACTATAAGAACACTCCAGCGGAAAATAAGTTGTCTGGAAAATGATAAGAAAACTGAACCAAATGAACATAATGATGCAACGAAACATGAAATTACAAATCAGAATTCTACAACAACCACCGATGAATTAATTATTGGAGTGAGGGAAAAGGTTACTCAATATATACTTCGTAAAGTCTCCCAGCAGATTGATAATTTAGAGATATCTGAGGCAACTAACTCCACCCAACCACAGAACATCAAACCCAATATTGGATTGGAACCTATATCTCGTAGTAATACTGGTGTACACCTGCCTGCAGATACACGCCATATGAGTACAGTTGACAGTATTGGTGAAGTGAATGCGGCTACAGGCCAGAAAGAACCAGTAATTACACCAAGGATTGAAATACCTGAGAGGCGAGACGACCAAACAGATTGTAGTGACAGTTTTCGCTATAGAGCGACAGTGGATGGCCGGCAAAGATACCCCAATAGCATGGTACGGAATCCCGAGAGGAATCAATATACAAGTGGCACTCCACAGTATCGACACTTACATACTGGCAACACAAATAATGCACAGACAGACAATGTATATTCATATGCCGGACAACCGATATACTACGCTGACCGGATCGACAACGCTATGGCGCACCGTGAACAGTCTTTTTTACGACGGGCCAGCCATTACAGGCGGAGAAGATAGCACAACGAGAAACCAATGAAAACCAAAGGGGGGAGGTGCATCTTGTAACATATAACTGTAAAAACCTGAATACAGCTGTTAATGCAATAAAAGACTTATCACATAAGGCAGATATTATAATGTTACAGGAGCATTGGTACTTTGATTGTCAGCTGTCACGACTAGAATCAGTCCATCCGCAGTTTACAGGTGTCGGGAAAGCAGTCGATACAGGAGATCCCATTCTGCCAGTGCAAATGCCGAGAGGATATGGAGGCGTCGGGGTTTTATGGAAGAAAGACATTGAACATTTAGTAACTGTAATCCCAGAGGGAGGAAACAGAATCCAATGTATTGAGGTGAACGGTGAAGAACCAATGCTACTTATCAGTGTATATCTGCCGTGTAGAGGAGTCAAGGACAATTATGATGATTTCTGTGACTGCTTAGACCAAGTTAATGAAATTATACAGAAGTATAGTGAAACGCACATGATATTGGTAGGCGGAGATTTTAATGAGGACTTAGTAAATGAAAAGTCATCGCGGAGAACAGATGCTCTGAACAGTTTTATCAATGAAAACCAACTGATGTTTAACAACACCTCCAAAACCTATACCAACCCAGATGGCGTGGATGTATCGACTATTGACTATGTGATGTATAGAAAAACTTTAAATGAACGGGTAATCTCAGTAGAAGTTATTAATGAACTCCATACAAATGTATCTGACCATTATCCAGTGAAATGCTGCCTCAGGTATGAACTTCAGTCGGCGTCAATGAAGAAAGAAGATAGTATGAAAGCAACTAAAGTTAAATGGGAAAAACTGGATAGCGACCTGTATGTAGCTTTAGTAAATGAAGGACTTGACAATCTGGATTTGAACAAGAAGTCACTAGGAGCCTTGGATAATGCTCTAGTAACGATGAACTGCATACTAGCTGAAAGCGCACAACAAGCAACGCCACGAAGTGTCAAGAGGCCGAGGAAAGCTAAACTGAAAGTTTGGTCTGCTGATGTAAGAAAAGCAATAAGTAACAAGAAGGAAGCATTTTATGCCTGGAAATCAGCTGGTAGACCCACGGACAAGTCTCATAGATTAGTTGTACACAAGAAAGACACTACACGAGAGTTAAGGCGGATATGTAGGGTAGAAATTGCTCAAAATAAACAGAAAGAACGACAGGAAATATTAGATACGAAGTCACATGATATGGCGTTATTTCATAAACTAATTAATAAACAACGTGGAAAATTGAAAAATTGTATTAACGAACTACATGTCGGCGATAAAGTACACAAAACACCAGAGTCAATCATAGGAGGATGGCACGACCACTTTGGGCAGCTGGCAACTACGAAAGATTCTGAATACTTTGACCAGTCTTATCATAACCTAGTCGTAGATGAAATGCGAGAACTCCAAGACTTGAATGACATGCTTCAGAACAATCATCAATACATAACTAGCGAGCAGGTACGGCGAGCAGTGAAATTATTGAACTCAGGGAAGGCACTAGATGCATACGGAGTATCGGCGGAGCATTTCAAACATGGTGGTGAGCAGCTTATACAAACATTAGTGAACGTTTTAAATAAAATATTGGACATTGGAGAAGTAACGGAATCCATGAAACTTGGTACATTAACGCCAGTGTATAAAAAGAAAGGCAGCTCGTTAGAAGCAAAGAACTATCGGGGTATAACAGTAACTCCAGCCTTATCAAAATTACTAGAAACAGTACTAAGGGAGGTAATTCAACCTGCGATCACAACCAGTCAGAATGGTCTCCAACGAGGCTTTACAGCAAATTCATCCCCTATGAACTGCTCGTTAATCCTGGATGAAGTTATAAGAGAATTTAAAGACCGAAAAGAACCAGTCTACGTCGCATTCCTTGATGCCAAATCAGCATTCGACGTTGTCTCTCATGATAGTCTGATGCGGAAGTTGTTTCATATTGGAGTAGAAGGTAGTCCATGGACAGTCATAAACTCAATACATAACAATGCTAAAACTTCGGTGAAATGGGATGGGCTAAAGTCGCAACCATACGTATGTGAACAAGGCGTGAGACAGGGTGGCATATTAAGTACAGACTTATATAAAGTATATGTTAATGGTTTATTGGATCGCCTAAATCAAAATCATGATGGAGCGAAAATAGGTGAAATCAACTGTGTAGCGCCAACATGTGCGGACGACGTAGCACTTTTAAGCAGCAATCCAGAAACATTACAATCATTAATAAACACAGCAGTAGATTACAGTAAAATGGAACGATACATTCTCCAACCAACGAAGAGTGTGATATTACCTATTAATACAACATCAAGAAAGGCAAAATGTATATATGACTACCCGTGGACACTTAACGGAGACAAAATGCCCGTAGTGGAATCAACAATGCACATGGGGATCCTACGCTCAGCAGCTACGGACGAGACATCAGTTGATGAGAACATTAAGAAAGCACGTCGAACAATATACAGTCTTATGGCATCAGGATTACACGGGGAAAATGGATTAGACCCTGAAACTAGCTTACATTTGATGCAGACCTACATCCTACCAGTACTGATCTACGGAATGGAAGTCATCCTGCCAAAAGTCAAATTAGTAGACAAACTTGAAATAGTAAACAAAAAGTTCCTGAAGCAGATTCTGTCATTACCGACGACAGTAGCGAACCCAGCAGTATACATATTGTCCGGCACCATACCAGTTGAAGGTACAATACATAAAAGGGCACTGACATTATTCGGAAATATTTCCCGTCTTCAGGATGAATCGCTTGAAAAGCAAATAGCTGAAAGGCAGTTGAATGTCAAAAATATGGAGAGCAGTAGTTGGTTCATTGCTGTGAAAAAGATCTTACTGAAATATGAACTAAACGACCCGTTGGAACTACTGAATAACCCGCCGCAAAAATTATACTGGAAAAAGACAGTAAATACAGCCGTAAACAATTTCTGGAAGGAACGTATTAAACAACACGCCGCTCAATACTCCAGTCTGAAATACCTGAATTTGGATCTATATGAACCTGGGAAACGACATCCGTTAATTGAAAACATAAAGAATGAAAGAGAAATCAACCGCGTAAGTGTAAAGATGAAGATGGTTACGGGAACATACATTCTCCAAGTCAACCGAGCCTCCTTCAACCAAAATCAGCCGGACCCAGTGTGTATGCTGTGCCGAACTGAGGATGAAACGATCACACATTTCCTCCTGGTATGCCCGGGACTATCTACTGTTCGACAACCGATCCTGGCGAGTGTAATCAATGCGAGCGCTGGCGTAGTGACGGACACTTATAACCACGATATATTGACACAACTAATACTCGATTGTACCACGGTGGTAAACCCAAAATCTGACATTATGCGAGATACCGAATACCACTGCAGAAGACTTGTTTACGCTCTGCATGCCGAGAGGTATAAACAATTGGCACTGGTACCGCGTAAGAAAGTTAGGGGAACACGTCGTCACACACCTAAATAGACTTTTAGCAAGTTTTGTACAGAGTGTATATACGGTGATGGGAACTTTTAGACTAGTGTATAATACATCTACAACTACCGTACCCACGTTCTACTCGAAAGAGGTGTGCCCG
>JBEVXV010001244.1:0-4154 GCA_040505915.1 Sedimenticola sp.
ACGGGCCAAGCGGCCCTACAATCGATACCCCCAGCTTTATGAAAGGCTCGCTGATTCACGATGCCCTCTACCAATTGATGCGTGAGGAGAAAATTGGCTTTGACCAGCGACTGAGGGCAGACCAGCTACTACGGGAGGTCTGCATCGCTTCAGGGATGTTCCAACCATACGCCTGGTGGGTATTTTGGATGGTGAGACTGTTTGGCGCATGTTATGCCATGCCCGATCTAAGGCGTGCACCCTGATTTCTCAACTGACTTAGTGAATCGATTAATGAGCCGGATAGTTTATGTCAACGGAGAGTTTCTGGCGGAAGAAGATGCCAAGATCTCCATCTTCGACCGGGGGTTTCTCTTTGCCGACGGTGTCTACGAGGTCTCCTCCGTACTTCAGGGCAAGCTGATTGATAATGCCGCCCACATGATGCGTTTGCAGCGCTCGCTTGGTGAACTGGAGATGAGTACACCGGCCTCTGACGAGCAGATTGAAGCGATACAGTACGCGTTGATCGCACGCAACAAGCTTGATGAAGGGCTGATCTATCTACAGGTCACCCGAGGAGCAGCTGACCGAGACTTTGCCTACCCCAAGGGGGTTTCACCCACATTGGTGATGTTTTCCCAAGCGAAACCGGTACTGCACAACCCACAGGCAGAAACCGGCATTAGGGTGATTACCATTGAAGATATCCGTTGGCGTCGTAGAGATATCAAAACGGTGGGGCTACTCGCCCCCTCCATGGCCAAGATGGCCGCCAAAAAATCAGGTGCGGATGATGCATGGATGGTCGAGGATGGGTTTATCACCGAGGGCACTTCAAATAACGCCTATATAGTGACCACTGAGGGCTCCCTGATCACCCGCCAGCTAGGCTCTGAAATACTCCACGGCATCACCCGCAGAGCGGTGCTTAAACTTGCTGCCGAAAATAACATAGTGATCGAGGAGCGCCCTTTTAGCCTGGAAGAGGTCTATGCCGCCAGTGAAGCGTTCATTACCTCCGCTACCACTTTTGTCATGCCGGTCACCTCGGTTGATGACCATAAGATCGGCAATGGCGCGCCAGGTGAACTGACCATGAAATTACGCCAACTCTATATCGAGATGGCACTACGGGAAGCGGGGTCCTAACAAGGGAGTTGATCTGCCTACGGTTGGACCACATTTCCAGCACAGCTCCCTGCAAAACCCCAAAACTTACACTCGCAACACTCCCCAGCAAGCTAAATTGACCAAAGCATCTACACTTAGCAATAAATGGATGTTACTCGGGAACTGTTGAATGCGGGCCATTGCTCACTACCTCTCATCGCTGTTTATCCTGATTCTCTATGGGACGCAGGTCTGCCCCTTTCTTGAATCACTGTCGCCCGCCCAGCTGGGAGTACCGATAGCCACGGCTCTGGGGGGACAGTGGCTGCTGCGCCGACCACTGAAACAGTACTGGGTGGTGAGCGCGTCATACGGACTACAGGTACGCCGTCACCTCACTCTGGACTTCACCCTCTATGCGGTATCGGGCACGCTTCTCAGCCTCTACTTCACCCTTGCCCACCATTTTCCTATGGAGAGTGGACTCAAGGTATTGGTCGGCTTTGTCGCCCTTGGTTTCTTCGCTGCGGTCGATCTTGCCCTGGAGCATGAGCGGGAGCTGGCAACACAGCTACAGGCGATGGAGATAGAGACAGAAGCCGCAGCCAACTACTTTCCCGTGTCACAAAAGTTAGCACTGTTTGCTGCAATCTCTGCCACGCTTATGACCACTATCCTATTCCTTGTCATCAATAAAGATCTGCTCTGGCTCCTGGATACCGCTGCCGATATCTCTCTTCATGAGGCGCAGCAGTCGATACTTAAAGAGTTTCTGTTTGTCGCCCTGGTCACGCTACTACAGATGCTCAATGTCATTCGATCCTATGCCAGGAACCTGCAGTTTTTCTTTGATACTGAAAACCACGTACTCATTCGCACCAACGAGGGGAGGCTGGATGGGAGAGTACCGATCAGCACTAATGATGAGTTTGGCATCATGGCCCATCAGACCAACATGATGGTCCAGTCGATACGAAAAAGAACCGAGGAGATACAACGAACCCAGGATGTCGCCATACTGGGTTTGGCAACATTGGCAGAGACCCGCGACAACGAAACCGGTGCCCATATCCTGCGTACACAGCGCTATGTGCGAGCCCTGGCTGAGTATCTGCAAAGCGATGAGCGTTTCACCCATCTCCTTACAGCGACAGATATTGAGCTGCTGTACAAATCGGCACCACTCCACGATATCGGTAAAGTGGGGATACCTGATGCGATTCTGCTGAAACCGGGAAAACTGACTGGGGAGGAGTTTGAGATAATGAAAACCCATGCTCAGCTTGGCAGTGATGCGATTCAGGTGGCCGAGAAGGAGCTGGGAAGCACCTCTTTTCTGCACTATGCACGGAAAATTGCCGAGACCCACCATGAAAAGTGGGATGGCAGTGGTTACCCAAAGGGCCTAAAAGGAGAGGAGATACCACTCTCCGGCCGCCTTATGGCACTGTCGGATGTCTATGATGCGTTAATTTCAAAACGTGTCTACAAATCCTCCTTTTCTCATGAAAAGGCTCGTAGAATCATCGTCGAGGGGCGTGGCACTCATTTCGATCCGGTGGTGGTTGATGCCTTCATTGCTATGGAAGAGCCGTTTATGCAGATTGCATCACACCACAAAGACCGGCACTAAAAAGAACTCACCCTCTCTTTATCAACTTGACAAACGCCTCAGCCTGTATAGGTTTTGACAGCAGATTTCCCTGAGCTTCATCACACCCCATCTCTCTCAGGGCCGACAGAATTCTCTCTGACTCAACACCTTCAGCGATCACAGGAATATGCATGGCATGTCCAAGATGGACAATGGTCTCCAGGAGCGCTTGAGCCCGCTTGCCTCGGGCTGCACCCTGAACAAAAGAGCGGTCGACCTTTAGGCGATCTATGGTAAACAGTGTCAGATAACTCAATGATGACTGGCCCGTACCAAAGTCATCAATAGCGACAGTCACACCCATCTGCTGCAGCTTGTGCAGATTGCTGCTGGCAAGCGCTACATTGGTCACCAGGGCGGTCTCTGTAATCTCCAATTCAAGCCGCCTGGGATCCAATCCGCTCTCCTGGAGAATTGACTCTACCCGTTGAGAAAAGGTGGGGGAGACAAGCTCATAAGCAGAAACATTGACCCCCATGCGAAGGGGCTTACCGCCCCTGACACTCCTCCACGAGTGAGCAATGGCACACGCTTTGACCAAGGTCCATTGAGTGATCTGCTGGATCAAACCCGTAGTCTCAGCGATAGGAATAAACTCATCCGGTGAGACCCAGTCATCCTCAGGATTGGCCCAGCGAATCAGTGCCTCAGCACCAACCACCTCACCTGTCTCAATATGGTACTGAGGCTGTAGGTAGAGATGAAACGGCATCTCAGCCATTGAGCGGTGAAGCAGTTGAACAATGAGGGAGTGGCGATGAATTTTCTCTTCATACTCCGGCCTGAATAGTAGGAAATTACAACCTGGGGTGGACGTGGCCTCCAGCAGTGCAATATCCGAACGTTCGATCAGTTGTTCAGCGGACACGTTGGAAGGTATCGCTTCAAGCATGCCGAAGCGGCAATTGAGATAAACATTTGAGTTACTGACCGCCAGCGGCTGCATCATTTTTCTGTAGAGATGATCCGCCAGCTCCGCAGTGGACCTCTTCTCATTAGGCATGGGGATGAATAACGCCTTGAAATGGTGCTGGCCGGTACGGGCTACAATACTCCCGGGAGTAAGCTGTCCAAGCAGACGCCTGCCATAGCCTCCAACAATCAGGTTGATCCCATGGGCACCAAAAAGACTGTAGAGTTTTGTCAGATCACCCATATCAATGGAGAGCAGGAAGCATCGGGGAGCCCCCGAGTGAAGCAGTGATTCCAGACGCTCCTGCAGGTATGCCCTATTGGGAAGCGAGGTCTCCTGGTCAAAGTAGGCAAGCTGAGTTATTCGATCCTGACTTGCCTTCTGATCGGTAATATCGCGAATAATCGCAGTGAAGGTGGTTCGCCCCTCAAGCGTCGTCTCACTTATGGAGATTTCAGCATAAAATGTATTGCCATTACGGCGCTGAGCAATAAC
>JBEVXV010001245.1:0-2848 GCA_040505915.1 Sedimenticola sp.
CTATATATTCTCTGGCAGAATTGGAGGCGCTATCCAATTTCGCTAACGCTAACGATATCCGCCTCCATATGGATGGCGCACGATTTGCCAACTACCGCAATCGACTGGCCTGAAGCTGGCCTATCGCTACCATTCTCTATCTAACAAAGGAAAAACCATGTCCAATCCAACAAGGGAAGTCGATGTATTCTTCTACGGATCTTTCATGAACGAGAAGGTTCTCTCAAAAGCAGGTGTTTCTCCGAGGAATTTACGAGCTGCCAAGCTCTCAGACTACTCTATAGTCATTTCGCCAAGAGCAACAATCAAACCCAATCCTGATGGAATTCTATATGGGTTAGTTGGCAGACTCTCCCATGCCGAGCTCGACAAGATATATGCAAAGGATTGGTTCGGGTTCGGCGCGTACGTCCCCGAAGCCGTCATTTTGGAGGTGGACTCAACGATCCAGATACCAGCGCTGTGTTATATCTGCTGGGGTATGGAACCTGCTCCCACAACTGAGGAGTACATATCGCTGATGTTGGAGGTGGGAGAACAGTATAAGTTCCCAGCTTCCTATCTTCACGAGATCTCATCGTTTGTTAGCGGCTGAGCAAAACCGCGCATAAATGGCGAAGGCAGTATCCCTGATTCCACGCGGCCATCATCAGGGAAAGTAAAAGTGACTTAACTTGACTTAAGGTAAGTCAAGATAAGTCAGTCCTCCATCAGAAAGTCACATCCACATCAAAGACTGTCACCCAATCCTCGTCCTCGTGCATAAGTTCGATTAGCCGCAATTCATACCGAGCCCATACTGATAACGGGGATGGGCCATCAAATAGCGGGAGTATCGGGACATCGATTAGGGTGGTTAAACTCAACATAATCGGTAACAGATCATTTGGCTGTGATCGGCCAAGAGCGAAACCTTGCGCTCCCTTCAGCGGAGCAGGCCGGTTGCTGACTGCGCCCGCTGAAAGAGCAGTTAGTGCATCCTGGACTCAGAGTTTTAGTGCGGCTCTTTCTGCCTGCGTTTTCCCATTGTACCCCCAAGAATCAGAAGGCACATCATCAATAACCACATAACAAGCCTCCTGAATTGCACCGATGACATCCTTGAGCATTTTTACAGTTTTGGAGAGCATCTCCGCCTTTTGCTCTGGCGTATTTGTGCCAGTTGTTACCTTGATGTCTACATATGCCTGAATAGGGTCTTCAGCCGTTAGTTCAATTGCATTTGTTGACCATTGCTGTGGATCAGATTCTTGAATATGCACTACGGTCACTTCACGCTTCTTTCCCATCACGGTATTCATCAATGTAGTTGTTTTCTCAAAGAGCTGCTCTCTTTGTCCACCCTCTAAAGCAGTACCTAGTCGTATGTTTATATATGGCATTATTATCTCCTGGTTTTAAAGAAGTCTGAATATTTTTAAAAAACCCTTATTGGCCGATCAGCTATTTGTTACAAGTTGGGCTTCACCCCTACCGAATGACCAGTCCGCTACGTTGTTCTCTATCAAAGGTATGAAACACCTTCACTGCTTTCAGGTTCAAGATTGTCCAGTATGACTCCCTTCCCTTCAACGACCTGGTACAGTTCATCACCCTGACGATGAAAGTGGGCTGTGAGTCGCCTTTCGGAGAGTATCTCAGTACCGTAAAGAGAGAACCGCTTGTCACCTGTAAGATGAGCCAGACTGATGCCTATAGAAGGATCAGGCTCTGCATCCAGACGAGCTGCGTAAAGGTTCTTGATCATTAGTGAATTCAAATCGTTGCACCCCGGCTAATTAGTGTGACTTCCGACCTGAGTAAGCAGTGCAGGCTCTTAGCAACTGTTTCAAGCTTAGTGACACATTACAGAAATTTGTTATATTATTTAAATGAATAATAATGATCGTATTGATCGACACTCGTCATTAATAGGAAACCTATGTTGAACTTGGATGAAGTAGTCACCTTTCAGGCTGTGGCGAGCATTGGGAATTTCACGATTGCTGCTGAACAATTACATGTAACTCAATCAACTATCAGTCATCAGATTAAGCGGCTGGAGGAACAGGTTGGGCAACGACTTTTTGTTCGTACAACTCGCTCAGTGAAATTGACGTTGGCAGGCGAGCGTTTTTTACCTTATGCCGAAAAATTGATTGCGGTGTCGAAAGCTGCAGAGCTGAGTATATCTGTGGAAAGTATTACGGGTGAGGTTCGCATCGGTGTTCCAGAGGAGTTCGCTTACAGCAAACTACCCGAGCTGCTGACCCGATTTAGATTGCATTATCCAAAAGTCGCACTGGCCATTGAGGTAGGTGTTGGCAGCTCATTAACAGACAAAATAGAATCTGGTAGCCTGGATATTGCCATTGTAAAAGAGGCGCCAGCTTCGGCAGACTGCATTCGTAGGGAGCAACTGGTATGGGTGGGACGTAAAGAGGTGCTGGAGATCAATCCTATGCCTTTTGCATTTTTCCCAAGCCCATGCTCATTTCGGAAGGTGGCGATTGCAGCTATGGAAAGCCGATCTATCGCTTACTCTGTGGTTCTGACTAGTGCCAGCCTGGAAGCACTTCGTATTGCGGCAGAAGCGGGTACTGTCGTTACAGTCACGGCGCACTCACAATGCCCTCCCTCGCTGTTGCTGCAATCCTGTGGTGATGGATTACCCGAACTGCCTGAGATGGGGTATCGGATCAAATGGAACCAGAAGTCCGCACAGCCAGTAAAAATAGCAGCCGATATAGTTCATGAGCTTTTGGTGAGGTAGCTCGCCTCCATAACGGGGGTAGAGGATAGACCACGGTTTCTATCTTGGCCGAAAAACGTGAAATTTGACCAGCAGTAGTATTAGCCCGCCCAAATA
>JBEVXV010001246.1:0-3682 GCA_040505915.1 Sedimenticola sp.
CCCCATGGATCCGCGACTGTGGATATAGTGATAGTATAGGGGCGGGTGGCTGAGCTTGCACACTTAGTGCAATAAATAGTGTTAATTTAATCTGGGTTTTGGGTTTCATTTTCATTCTTCTAAGCACCGGTTTTGCACGCGGTTTGATAGATAGTCGCTACTAGTCGTTCGGTCCCTCATCATGTCGTGCGCATTTTGAAAGTGCTTGGCATGGAATGCTGCATCTTTCGTTCTGGCTGGGCGCCTAATACACACAACTTGAACCGCTTCAGAGTCATTGCGGCATTAGCAGCACCGTAAACCGCTATATGCTCGGTTCGCTAGGGACAGAACCTGGTCAGCCCAGTACGACTCGCCTGGTTGCTTTACGGCATGGTAAAAGTTGACCTGTGCCGTTTCATCCAAGTTTCTTCCACAATTGTTTTCCAATCGCTGCAAGAGAGGATGTATGTTATGTCTTCTCCCCTGTCAGCGATTGTAGAGTACAGTGTAGTAATCAGAGGATTACCTAGACAAACTCCAAAAAGGCAGTGCTTGCAATCCACCTGTTTCCAGTCATACGAATATGTGTGGATTTTATACTTTTGTTTGAATACCATCATAACTGAAATGTTTATTTGCAGAATAATGGGTTTCTGTCGCATTTGTCGGGGGCGCGTGTGATCTTAGGAGTCATAGTTAGCCAAGGAAATGTTCTTGTGCCTTCGATTTCGAGATGATCTATGTCTCCACACTGCTACAACTCTGTTTGGGAGATGTATCGCGTCATGCATAGTCCCCCATCCCTCCCCAAGAGCTGTGTCATGTGGGACGCCCTGCTCATTTTATCCGTCTCTGAGGACTCTTCTCGGGTTCATAGTCCCTGGGTTGGTGATTAGGTGGCCAATATTTCTTCTCTCGTTCGGTTTCATATTAGCGAGGCTGGTAATTGGGCGACAAAATCCCCTTCATCCTCGTCTCTTAATGTCCACAGGACGATGCGCTTTGTGGTTAATCCCGGTCCTTGGCCTTTAACTTTTATGATCACGAGATGGTGGCCTTGAATGGTGCTCCTGTAGTCGGTATTTGTTCTCCCTGGGAATTACATTGTGGGGCATTTCACCGGGGCTTTAACAGCAACAAACTTATTTAAAAGCCCCACTATTCCCGGGGAATCAATTTAACATAAAATCTAATCCTGACCAGTCCATTCAAACAGTGGGTGGTTTTGTTATCTTAAATATTGAAAAGATAGTACAGATCCGGATGAGACGGCTCGTTACGAGCCGGCACATCTAGATATGTACACACTGTTTGCAAATATTGGCCTCTATAGAGACATGAGAGGTTGAAAGCGTTAACCATATTCTAACAACGTGTGCTATGTGAAGCTTTATTTGGGTCTACCACGTCAAAAAACAATAATAGTTGAAATCTCAGACGATTTGCGTGCCATTGTACGTTGTTATCAATTATATTTGTGAATTGCGCGAAATAGCAACGTAGCAAATTATGGATATCCCCCAGGAAAAATCATTTTGGACCATGTTTCTGGCGGTAATTAATACTGTTAGTTATAGACACTACGTATATTTAATGAACTAAGGCAGTTAAACAAGTTTCTGTCAATTCAGGCATTATGGTATTATTTGAAGCTCAATGACTTTAAGACATTGTCTCATTTCTACATGTACCTGAAACGGAACAGAATCGCTGATGTGAATGTTTTTAAAAACAAAATTGTCGCCTCATAAGGATAGCATCGTGCACGTAAGGATGTTTAAATGTTCCACCGACATATGCAAATGTTATAATTATTTATTAGCGATGTGTGGGGTTCTGTGCTGTTACTTTTCTTGTAAACAGAATACCCCGCTCCAACCCCTATCCCCTCCCAACTCCACCGCAAAATATATGTGAAAATACAATCTCCAGTCAATTCCGGAATGCATTGTTTTTGGGCCTGTGGCGAACTTACAGTTATGCACCTATCAATGTCTTCTCCGCCCTAGGGGCGGGAAACCCCGGGGAAATCAGACAAATTGGAAAAGTGACTGTCTAATTCCCGTATGTATGAATGGAATGAAAATCTGTGTCTAATTCCCGAGGGGCTGAGCAAGCTGTCGCGCTATTATGAAACAACTAAATTGACACTTCCTACCGCATTCTTCGCAGTGTCCGTATCCTTTGGTAGTTTAATACGATGTGTTGAGAAATCAGCTTTCGGATGATAAGTAATTAATAAATAAGAAATAAATTTGATTGTCTGTAGTTGAAACAAGTCGTATTTTTTATTGTAAATACTCAGCGCTGATTTTGTTGTATTACATTTGATGGTGAGGAGCGGGATTCTACCCCGAACGGACGTTAAGCAACATTCAATCAACAACTCAATCAGTCAATAAAACGAATTAATGTTAACTTTATTTATCAGTTGTAAACTTTATTCATCGGTTGTAACATCAATGTGCGGTCAATACATTTAAGCGACTCGTGTAAATATAAACATAATTAATTGGATGGGATGAAAATTCAAGACGGAAATTCAAACAACAAGAAGGGAATGGAATGTCATTTTAATTAGCAAGTCGTGATAGACCGCGGTGGTCACATAAAATGACCATCACGACCCATCACGGGGTTTTCCTATTTTCCTATGCCCGCGTTGGTCCGCGTTCATCGCGAAAATTGTCACGGCCATTCCAATGGCCGTGATGGTCACTGTACATGACTGTCCATTACAGTTTTTCCAATCGGAACTCCTCGGACATTATTATCATAACATCTCTCGGATGTACGACGTCATTCCAAAAATGGCGGCTCACTGATATAAAAAATGGCGGCTCCATGACGACGGAAATTTTAAGAATACTATCAACATATTTGTCATATTTTTATCATCAGTGAAACTGCAAAATGTAGGAATGAAATTGTTTCAAGCGCCATGTTGTTGATTTGTCTTTTATTAACTATGATAATGTTGCTATTTCTTTGGTACACGTGTATTCGGGCAACAAAATGTCATATTTTCTGACATATCCTTGCTCCACGTACATCCGAGGTATCTTCCGACGTAGGCGAAAAGATCCGAGGTTGTTCCGAATGTTTTCCGTGTTGCTTCGTGTCTATGTGTCGCATTCAATACCCGCGTACCTAGGTCTAAGGTGAAGGTCACACTTAGAGGTTAACGGTAAAAAAATGCTCATGAGATTTTGTTTCTGCTATATATATTTTTTTTATGAATCGATTTTCAAATGATTTGCCAAAAGAATGTTTGCCATGATTAGGCAATGTGTCACGTTCAGTACCCAAGGCACACACATCGATGAATTGATGTTCAAATGATTCGTCACAAGCGTTTGATATGACATTGCCACGTAAAAAAAGGTCGTGAAATTTCGAAACGGACATGTATATAAAATTCTCTGATATTAAGCCTGTTCATGTGTCAAATAGAAGTGTGTGTGTGTGTGTGTATAAGTCCTGCGATAGCTCGAGTTTCATTTGACCTAAACTTGGTGCACACATCATTTTCTTAAACAATAAAAACCGTTTTACACACGTTTGTGTTCTTGAAATAGCATCGTTACCAAGAATTAGCAGACTTCTGTATCCCCTAAGATTGCGATGTCTACACTGAACATTGCCAAAGTATGTGGTGCATATATTGGCCATGCTGTTATTGTTCACCATGGGCTTTCTG
>JBEVXV010001247.1:0-2592 GCA_040505915.1 Sedimenticola sp.
TCAACGACCCTAATGTCTCTCAAATAAAACGGGGAGGAGTGTTGTAATACCATTGCACACTTTTACGCTCCTTTACGTGTTCAAAGACGACCTTGGTCTATTAGTACGATTCACCTCTGCCTTTATATAACATGGCCTCTGATTGGTTGCCGGACTTGAGCTGAGCCAATCAACACCTTAGTTACTGCCAAGTCGTCCATACAATAACATTGGAAGCTCGGGATGCACGATTCTCCCGGAGTTCTACTGACGTTTGCAGGTTGGGCCATGAGGCGCGCTCTCTTACAACTACACCTTCGACCAGACCAGACGTGCTAACATCCGCCGTGAAACACACCACGTGGCCACAGGCTCCCGGTGAGTTATTACACATTATTGTGTAACATAGTATTACATACAACATATTATTGTATTATTGGCGTCGTCTGATTCGGACCTGCACGATTGATTAATTTGTCAATTATTTTCTTGCTAATTGCATTGAAATATTTCTGCATAAGAATTATTCTGTAGACACACATGTGATTTTACACATGACCTTTGTGTAGTCTGGCATTGTCAGACAAACATAACTGACTTCTATTTATAATTATTGCAGTTTTTTTGTTGCAAATTGCGGGAATAATTGTTGACACATTGCCATAGTTTGTGCAAATTTTGACAAAAAAAAATAAATAAATAAAAAGAAATAAAAGTTGATTTGAGCGGAAAAAGAAAAAATGGCAGATAGTGATCTAGCCACAGACTGTGTTAACATGCACACAGCCACGGTGGAGCAACTTCAATCATTGCCCCATATTGGTGTGACAAGAGCGCAGAAATTGATTAGACTGCGCAAAAACCACACTTTGACACCAGGATTTCTTGCGTCAAAGGGTGTACCCAGAAAAGAAAAATCATTCTGGGAGAAATTGATAGAGACGGGAAAGGTGTCTTTTCCTGTTGTTGAAGGTGGGTCTGGCGGCCCCAAATCTCCTGGCGATTCGGATAGTGAGTTAAGTTCCGACTCGCAATTTTCAGACGTTTCAACAGATATGCCAATTTTACCTAGACCATCACCCCCCACTCAACCAAACCCATCAGTGGAAATAATGTTTCAACACATAACCGGTATGGTGGAATCACTTAAAGAAGATATTCACCATATTAGAGGGTCCATGGCTACCAAAGATGACATCAATATTTTACACTCTAAAATTGACGGGGTGAGGGACAATACAGAAATAAGAATTGAAAAAGTGTATGAAAATGTAAATGATTTAAACAAACATAAACAAGTTCTATACGACGAGTTAGATTTTATACACGATACCGTCAAAAAGCAAGAATTACAAACTACCTCGGAATTTCAATCAGTTAATAAGGACATTGATTCATTAAAATCCACAACACGATCGCAAGGTGAAATGATTAATTCATTAGCTAACTCGCAAAAATCGGCCATCGACAAAATTACTGAAGTTATTCCTGAAGATTATATTTATTCAAAATCAGGATCCATGAGAATGAAATCATTAAATATTCCCCATGGCAGGCCGGACGAAATAAAATCCGAGTCCTCTTGCACATCACCTCCCGGTCATAAATCGAGACCAAACAAGAAAGCCCCAAAACCCACAGATGACAGGGAATCCAGCGGTAGTCGCAGCCCACCGAAACCGCGACTACCTACTTTTGGGGGGGACAAATCCATGAAAGTTGAAACATTTTTGTTTCAATTTTCACGGGTGGCCAAAAGAAGAGGGTGGGGATCCCCAAAGAAAGCCAACAGTTTGGTGGATCTGCTAGTAGGGGATGCCCTTGATTATGCAAAAAGGCTGGACGATAGCGTACTAAGCAACTTTGGTACACTGAAGCGGTGTCTGACGGAGCGTTTCTCAACAAAATTAAACCCCAAAACCGCGCGTAAAGAGTTGACGTTAGCACGTCAATTGGAGGACGAGTCGTTGGATGACTACGCCCAACGGCTCGTCAACCTGGCACAGGATGCCTACTGTGACTTGAGTCAAAGCGATTTGAGTCAGGTCACAGTAGAGTGTTTCTTGAGGGGGCTAACCGATAAAGCTGCGGCCATGTATGTGCTGGGGGAAGACCCACAGTCCGTCCGGGGGGCCTTAAGAGCTGTTAAAGAATACCAGGCCAATAACAGGGCCATTTACGGCCAGACGACAAAGCCGTTGAAGCAGCGGAATGTTACTTTTTCTGGCGAATCTGATCTAGATGTGAAACTCAAACAAACTCTAGATAGTTATTTTCAGTCCAGACCAGACCTGCCTGGAATCAGGCCAAAACGGACCAACTTCAAACCCGAGTCCCCAAACTATTTTGACCATTCACCCCAGTACCCAAGGTCGACGCAACTTGGAAGTAGGCAAGATCATTATGCGCCAAGGTCACCACGTGACGACAGGTCAAGGTCACATGACTATATCTACTCCAGACCACAATACAATCCTCGTCCACAGCAGTATGACAACAGGGCAAGGTCACCACTCCCCAACCAATCCCAGGGTTATCAAAGGTCAGAAAGGGGGTCAGTCTCAAGGTCATTTGATAGGTCGTATGGCAGGTCGCCATCATATGAGCGGCCAG
>JBEVXV010001247.1:2692-9731 GCA_040505915.1 Sedimenticola sp.
TCGCCATCATATGAGCGGCCAGGGTCATACCCTAGTCCACAAAGGCAGTCACAAGGTCAGTATGGCAGATCGCCATCATATGAGCGTTCAGGGCGTTCTGGATCTCCGGAACATGCTGGCTCTCCCACGGCATTACGGGGTAGAACATCTGCTCCCGCATCAAATGTAAGCCCCCAATTGACTAAAAAACCTCATGTCTCTTTAAACGAGACGGGACTGGGACAATAGGTGACCCTATTCCAGTCCAGTTTGATTCAGTACCTCGTGGTCACCCTGACAGCGGCTTGGCAAAACCTGAAATAATTGTTAGAGAATTAAAGGGTATGTCACTGGTGGTGGACATTGTTGTTGCTGGGCTTCAGACAGAAGCAGTTGTAGATACAGCAGCAATGGTTACACTACTTAGTGAAACATTGTACTCAAAATTACCAAAAAGCAAGCATAAACATGAGCAAGTGGTTTTGAAAGGTCTAGCAGAAGTCCCCGTCCATGGCAAAATAGTCCCAAACATGAACATTAGATTGGGAAACCGAAACTACAAGTGGAATGTCTGTGTAGCTCCAATGTCGGACAACATCATCCTTGGCATTGACTTTTTACAGGCATACGCCGGACTTGTGGACTTTGGTCGAAATGTGGTTGCAATAGATGGGCAAATCCTACCCGCTAAACTCAAAGTGTCAACCACTGACGAACAAATACACATTTCCCGCGTTCATGTAACCAAGAAAGTAGTCATTCCACCCCAGACAGTTGGTTTTGTGCAGTGTTCGGTTGATCAGCTCAATGATCATGCGTACGTGTTCGAGCCTTTACCATGTAAAAATAATGCAATGATCGCCTCTGTATATGGCAAGGGCAGTGTGTTCACTACAAAAGTTGTGAATGACTCAAATGCGTACCTGTCTTACAAAAAAGATCACATGATTGGTTTAGCAGAGCATTGTTTGTTATTGACCGATTCCGCATATACAGTTAACCCGGATAGTGACGAAAACACTACAGAACAAACACCAGAGTATAAGGTTACATCAATACATACATGTACTGAGCAACAATCCAAACAAACTGCGCTACCTGAACATTTGCAAAAATTGTACACTAAGACCTGTGAAGGGCTCGATCAATCTCAACAGTTCAAACTACATCAGTTGTTGCTAGAATACAGTGATATATTTGCCTGCAATGACATGGATCTAGGGTGCCTGGATGGTGTTTACCACCACATACATACTGGCGATGCTCCTCCAGTTAAAGAGAGGATGCGCCGCACACCCCTAGGGTTCCAGGAGCAGGAAAGAGGTCATTTGCAGAAATTGCTCGACACTGGTATAATTGAACCCTCAACGTCGGAATGGGCATCCGCACCAGTGCTTGTCCGGAAACGTGATGGCACTGTACGGTATTGCCTGGATTATCGCTTGTTAAACAAATCAACTGTTAAAGATCGGTTCCCACTTCCAAATATTTCTGACTGTTTAGACACATTACAAGGGACCAAGTTCTTTAGTTGTCTCGACATGGCTATGGGCTACTACCAAATCCGTCTACACCCTGACTCAAAAACAAAAACGGCATTTGTCACAAAATTTGGTGAGTTTCAACACGTGCGCATGGCTTTCGGATTATGTAATGCCCCTGCTACCTTTCAACGGGCTATACAGTTGGTTCTCCGTGGGCTGTTGTGGGAGGAAGTGCTGGCATATCTTGACGACATTATCGTTCTCGGGAAATCTGTAGAGGACTCCTTAAATAATCTGAGAAGGGTCTTTGAACGGTTTCGTCAGCACAACCTCAAGTTAAAGCCTGCGAAGTGCCAGCTACTCGGACAGGAAGTAGAATTCTTGGGAAAGTCTGTATCTGAGGCAGGCATCCAAATATCACCATCAAAGGTGGAAGCTGTCAAAAATTGGCCCCTGCCCTCGAACCAAAAACAATTACAGTCCTTCCTAGGTTTCCTTAATTACCACAGAGATCATATCAAGGATTTTGCTGACACCGCATCCTGCTTGTATGACCTCACAACTGTAAAAGGTCCATTGCCATGGGAGACATGTCACACCCTCGCATTTGAAAAATTAAAACATGCAGTTACAACCGCACCCTGCTTGTCATTTCCAACACAAGATGGTATCTTCATTCTTGATGTTGACGCCTCTGATAAACAGCTGGGGGCAGCGTTGTCACAAATTAATGACAATGAAGTTAAACCCATTTGTTTCTCTAGCCACACATTACTGAAAACACAGAAAAATTACTGTACGACTAGGAAAGAGCTCCTAGCCGTAGTTACATACTGTCGCCATTTCCGCCACTACCTCCTTGGGCGGAAGTTTTACCTGAGAACTGATCATAACAGCTTGATCTGGTTGACTCGGTTCAAAAACATTCAAGGTCAACTAGCACGTTGGTTGGAAGAGTTGTCGCAATTCGATATGGAGATCCTGCATAGATCAGGCAAGGATCATATCAATTGTGACGCTCTGTCCAGGATCCCAGATACCCTGCCCCCATGTGATTGTTATTCCGCAGGGACCGACCTCAAATCTCTTCCATGTGGAGGCTGTGCTTACTGCGAGAGGGCTCATACTCAATGGTCAAGATTTTTAGACGACGTTGATGACGTCATCCCTCTTGCGGTGAGAGCTGTCCATATCACCGGATCACAAAACACTGCCCCACCCACGCCACCTGTAGTACCCACAGATCCAGCCACTACTCCAGCACCACAAACTAACCCTGTTGATGATAGTGGCATAACACATACTGATCCAATTACCAATTGGGTTGGTTCATTTTCATTTCCTGAGCTGAAAGAAGTACAGCTTCAGGATATTGATATTGCACCAATCTTGGGCTGGCTCGAATCCGGATTCAATCCCTCTCAGCGAGAGCTCCGGCTTTCGAGTCCCGCCACTCGGGCTTACTGGATGTGTAAAGAACACATATACATTTGGCAGGGAGTCCTCTACTATCGGTGGGAGGAGGAGGATAACTCCCGCTCACTACTTGTCGTCCCTGAAGGTCTAAGGAACCAAGTGCTGTTTATGTGCCATGATGCCAAACATGCTGGTCACCTGGGCATTGATAAGACTGTCGCCAGACTAAAACAGACATTTCACTGGTATGGCATGTCCCGGGACGGCAGGGAGTATGTTCAATGTTGTCACGTATGCAACCAAAATAAGAAATTGAACACCACACCACGGGCCCCATTACGTGAATTTCACTCCGGTTTCCCAATGGAAAGGGTACATTTGGATATATTAGGCCCATTTAACAAAAGTACAAGTGGGAATGTGTATATCCTGATGATTATATGCCAATTCACCAAATGGCTCGATATCATACCCTTAACTGATCAGACTGCGGAGACGGTCGCCCGCGAATTCCTTGCTAAAGTAATATCTTACTTCGGTTGCCCCTTGGAAATTTTCACAGACCAAGGGTCCAACTTTCAAAGTAATTTATTCAAGGCATTCTGTGACCTCATGGAGATTACCCGTAAACGTACCACTCCTTACCACCCTTCGGGCAATGGTCAGGTTGAAACCTACAATAGACTAGTGCTCCAGATGATTCGCTGCTGCATTGAGGGCAGAGTTCGAGATTGGGACAAAGATATCCATCTACTAGCAATGGCTGTCCGTTCAATGCAGCATCGCCAAACTGGCTTCACACCAAACCGACTAATGCTGGGTCGTGAAGTGGTTCAACCCGTGGACCTGTTACTCCCTCCATCTGAAACCCAACTACAAAAGTACACTCCATACAAGTGGGTTCAACATCTTGATAAGGAGTTTGCTCGGGTTCATAAAATTGCTCGAGAACACATAAACACTGCCCAAAGACGTCAGAAAAAAGATTACGATCTGCGTATTTTGGAAAAAGTTTATGACGTTGGGGACTTGGTATTTGTGAGGGACTCTTCTACCAAAGTAGGCGTCAGTTCCAAGCTTAGATCTCCTTGGAAAGGTCCGCATATTGTTGTTAGAAGTACCCCGCCACTCTACACTGTGGCAGATAGGAAAAGAGAGAAAGTTCTCCACCATGATCGTCTCAAAATATGTCGAGACACACAAATTCCCATCTGGGTGCGCCGAAAACGCCACAATGTACTAAACCCCGCCGCTATGCCAAGTCAGGGTGACCAGTCTTTTTCTGAGAATGTCGAGATGGATGACTTGGATGTCACTCTACCATACATCGGTGGTGGGCCTGGTGATGTTGTCTTGGACGGGTTTGTTGATACTGTACCAGGGACCTCATCTCCCAGTGGGCGCGCCGACTGTTCGCAGGGTACCCCACTTCGGAGTGCTGTCCCTGATGTGCATAATGCAAATTCAGTGGGGAATGGGGAGCAGCGGGGACTGCATCTTCCTGTGGATGGCGCCGTCTGTTCGCAGGGTACCTCACATGCGGGTGTTGCCCCTGATGTTTCTGATGCCCTGATTCTTGACCAACAGCCTGTCCGGGAGCAGCAGTCCAGGTCTGGCCGACATATAAGGCGTCCATCCCGGTTTTTGGAATAGTTTCTATTTCATGATTTGTGTCGTAATGTTGTTCTGTTTATTCTGGATATATAATGTTGAATCATAGAGTAAAAAGTATTTACTAGGTTCAAATGAAACAATCTCCCTTGCCGCCAGACCCCACCGCGAAACATAAAAATATAAAAACTGTCTACATAAATAATTTAATATCCTACATTATGGACAAATGTATATATATCAACACATTATTTTCTTGCCCTTGCAGGATAACCTTTGTTTCTTACTAAAACAGCAGACGTACAACAGAGGTGGTTACATGTACCTACTATTGACTACCAGTATCTCCTACAATGTCACTGGAAGAGGAGGTAGGTTACCTCTCATCAGATGAGGTAGTGTTGCAGGATCACAATCTTGATCCCAGTGAGCTCCCTATTATCAAAGGGAATCAGAAACATAACCCCAAATGCCTGCTCTGTCCTCTAAGCTCACGACACTTACGGCTTCACTGCATCACTAGCCATCTCAGCCAACTCTCTTCACCAACATTTGCTTGCTGGGTGTGTCAGAAATCTGTAACAAGATGGAAACCACACATTCAGCTTGCTCATTCCAATACAGATTCTGCAAACCTACACTTCTCAGCGTCACACTTCCCATACTGGAACACATACATTGATGGCCTTTTTCGTCTATTAGAGTCGAAATTAAAGCTTCGTTCCCATGACGAGTTACTACAACACGTCCTTCAACATTCTCTCCATCCTGTCATCACACAACATTCATTGTTCTCAGACATTGAAATCTCAGCCTTCCAATATTACTGCAAGTCAATATCCCTGCCCATTCCAACCTCGTTTGAAATAGCACCCCCTAATCACATACTGTCACTCATGCATTGGAAGATACTTGTTAAACTTATCTCCACACTCCCAGAGAACATACATGGTGACTTCATAAACTATCAGTCTCCATTCATTGCAATACCCTCGTTACTCCAGGACTCCATACCAGAATATATAGACACCCATTTCCACCTAGACACTCTCCTCAAACGGACCCACTTTCAGACCTTCGCAGACCTGGAGGCGGGAATTAATCATCAGGGTGTTCATCTGTCCCACCTGATTGGCAACTATGTATTTCCATCTTCGTGGTCCTTGCGGGCTCGCCAGGTGCGGGGTTCCCCACATGTGCACTGCACTGTTGGAGTTCATCCTCACCAGGTGGGCCCTTCCCGGGTGGGGCACGCACACCTTGCTCAGATTGAGGACATGCTCAGTCGGGATGACTTCGTGGCGGTGGGCGAGGTTGGCCTGGATTTCACCTCCTCATGTCGGCATCGTAACTGTCCTAACAGACGTTTGTGCCAGGATGGGAGGTTCCAGGCTCAGCGCTCGTTCCTGCGGCGTGTGTTGCCCTTGGCTGAGCGGTTTGACAAGGTTCTCGTGATTCACACGAGAGACCAGGGAGATGGTTCGGCTGCTAAGGAGGTGAGACGGATTATTGTGGACATGGGCCTGTGCCATTTGCGTATTCATCGTCACTGCTTCGTGGGTGGTGTGGGGGAGTTGAGGGAGTGGTTGGTGTCATTTCCGAATGTGTATTTTGGATTCACAAACACAGTGCTGCGTGACCCGGCTGGTTCCTCGATTCTGACTGCTCTGGGTCTGTCCAAGATTCTCCTGGAGACTGACTCGCCTTATTTGCATGCCAAAAGCAAAAGACTCACCAACACTCCTTGGCATATTGAGTCAGTTTGTAGGAGAATTGCGGAGGTGAAGTCTTTGCCCCTGTCAGTGGTACGGCAGCAGTGTAATACCAATGCCAGGGCTTTGTACCGAATTTGATCCAGTGTGGTCGACTCCGCCTCATCCCCCTGGCCGTGGTGGTTAATTAGGGTATACGGTCCCATCTCCCAACATCAATTTCTCCTGATCTTTCTGAACTTTCCTCTATCTGGCTCGAGTCCTGTTGACACATCCCGCATCCTATGTGAAAGTTGATACAGGCTCACATTCTGTTACACCTAACATGTATATATATCCTGATACGTTCCCGTACTCCTGGTCTTGTTTTATATTATCTCGTACTTTTATTGGCACACATGCTATAATTTTCCAATGTCTGTAGACAGACATATGTATGTGCCTTGTTCATAAAGACTCTTGTTAATTAATGTACATGTATTGCATATTGTATATTTCTCCACTAGTATGGTGGAAATCGTTGTCGGTTGACAGTTCCATTCTTTGAGTGCAAGATATGCCTCAACATAGTGTTTTTATTTAAATATTTCCCGTATATATACTGGGCCTAGTTAGCTACAGCAACGGTGTCATCACACCAAATTGAATAATTCTGCCACTGGATTGTTTAGGCATAGGATCCAATATTCGTTTGTGTCACATGACCATATCACGATTATAGATCCACTTCATTCATATAATTAATATCAACGACCCTAATGTCTCTCAAATAAAACGGGGAGGAGTGTTGTAATACCATTGCACACTTTTACGCTCCTTTACGTGTTCAAAGACGAC
>JBEVXV010001248.1:0-5920 GCA_040505915.1 Sedimenticola sp.
AATTTGCGTAGAAACGTGATATTTTGAACATATGACGTCACGGATAACGTCTGACGTTGTTGTTTTGGTTGTTGCGCTTAACGACGTCGCGTAAAACGTCCCGCCTAACGTAGTTTTAGAACATGTCATTGGTTAAATTCAGTCACCTGACTCATTAATATTAATGAGGTCTCATGAATATTGATGAGATGGCCCGTTGGATAATTTGATTTTCTTTCAGTAATTTCTCGCAAATACAGGTTAGTTAGCCATATTAGATAAGAATTAAACACCGCCCACTGGGTTTCAAAAGTCCTAGATGGTGGTTGGAGCTTGAAATAAAATTGAAACCTCGGGCAAAACCCTCGGTTTCAATTTATTTCAAGCTCCGCCCACCGGGTATTTATCTGGGAATTTTGAAACCCCGTGGGCGGTGTTTAATTCTTAAATATAGTATACAAATGTACATAGCTGCCAAATATTATTTAAATTGATCAAGCGGTTCAAAATAAATCGAGTTAAAACGCATTTGCTTAAATTATGCGTTTGCTAAACGGAAGTGTTATGGACCGACATCACTATATGTATCCCCTATTTGCTAAGCGAGGGGATAATAATGCCCCTACCTGCCCCCAACATGACTGAGGGGTTATTGGTCAATTCAGACACCACCTTGCTTGTTATTCCCTCGCACAGTGAAAATGGTATATAGCGTTAGTCCATGTCCGTGCGTAGCACTTTTGTCATCGCAATAACATCTGAACCGTTTGCCGGATTTCGATAATATTCGGTAGCCATGTGTATCTGAACATACAATTGTCTCACGCGTACGCCTCGAGATCCCAGCTCCAAGGTCAAGGTCGCTGGCTGACTGTTAGCGTTTATGTTTAGCATTTGCGTTTAGAAAATGCGTTTAACTCAATTTCTTTGGAATCGCTTAATGGATTTCAATACTATTTGGCGACAGTGTATACCTGAACATAATGGAGTGTCATGTGTGTACCTGGGTTCCTATGCCCAAGGTCAAGGTCACGAAATTGGACTTAGTATTTACTTTACTATCAAGGCTCGGCGATGGGATTAGCTTAGTGCTAACGTGCGCTTCTTGTTGTAAACAATAACTAAATGGAAACGGTGCTATAAGTTTGCTGAGCTCCAATAATTCCTCCCAATCACTGAGCCTCTATATCAGTTCTCGGTGAAAATATATGCATGTGTATATATTTTGATGATCACTTCAGTAGTTACTAATACTAATTACTTGTTATTTATTCTGTAAAATTCATTTACAATTACACCTCAACCTCGCTATAACACTTCGTTATAACACGATTTTGGATATAACACTATCGAGCTATGGCTCAAAATTATTCTGTTTCACTATACATGTATGTTCCATATATTTAACCTCTATATAACACGATTTCACCTATAACACGATGGTGTTTCATGGACTCCAAAAATAGTGTTATAAAGGGGTTGAGGTGTACCGTTGATAGCAACCGGGCGTAGCAGGAAGTTTAACCGAAATCGGATGACAGCTGTATATATCTTGCCTGGGTGCACTGTTCGTCTCTGGCACAGTCAAAATGATATAAATTTCCAAAGTGTCTATATTTTCTAATTTCTGTTTTTCTGCAATGGCTTTGTATCTGGGTTCTGCATTTATATGGCAGTGTACTACCATCTCCCCCATCATTTGCCCAGACAATAGAGGATATTCATATTTTTGCAACGAATATGACATATATATGCTCATCGAGTGGTGGAAAATGTAAATACATTGTATTTCACGAGTGCCGCCAGGCACAAGTGAAATATGAACATTTTGCACCACGAGATGAACATATATGACATATTCGTTGCAAAAATATGAATATTCTATTATTTACCAAAACCTTTTAATTTGATTTTATCGACTCCGTGACGTTTACTTCACGTAAACATACGCCACAGTTTGACGCCACCTCGGCATTGATTCATGACAACGTGACGTCAAAACGTGTCAACACGCGACTGAAGCCATAGTTACGTACATGTATGGATATTGTCACCGAAAGTAGTGATATTTCACCGGAAGTAGTGATATGTTAACATGTGAAAAATATGACATTTATGTTCACCTTATAGCCATGTATTTCACTGATAAAGTAAATAATAAATTGCCATTTTTATCCCCCGACCGAAAAAGGTTCGGGGGATATAGCGATCGCCCCTGCGTCTGGCGTCTGTAGACGGAATTTTCATCTCGGTTTTTTTTCTTCAGTTTCCATTGTCCCATTTCAACCAAATTCGGTGTGTGTCTTTACCTCGACATAATGCAGCACGTCAGCGAAAATAATCCCGGGCTGTGTAGTATTTCCACAGTTATGCCCCTTTCTTACTTTGGGCAACCATGCATGTTTAGCGCTTTTGTAACAGTCCATTTATGCCAATATCTTAATTTCCACTGTCCGAATTCAATCAAATTCACTATGTGACTTTACCTCCACATACCTCAGCACCTCCACATACTACAGCACGCGGTCGGGGGATAGCTGCCACTCTCTGATGGCTATTTTTAATTGAGAAATTGTGTGACCTCGAATATTTACCCTTTCAACCCTCTTTATCTGTCATGTTATCTCCCATTCTCACATTCAGACCAATCAATTTACCATAAAAGAAAATCCAGACCAGTCCATTCAATCAGTGGGTGATTTTGCTTTCTTAACCCTTTACCCCATAAGCTTTCATAATGAACTCTTCAAAATTGAAGGCAAAAAATGTTATAGTGCCGTTAGAGGCAATTTTTGTGAACATTTTGTGGCAGATAGGAAAACAGTGTAGGAACAGTTCAGATTGCTCATATGAGCAATCTGAGCTGTTCCTACACTATTTTCAAAAGCCTTTTCTATTTGGTGGGGTAGAGGCGTCCCAAGGCGCTTGTGTGAAGGAAAGGGTTAAATATGGAAGAATACTTGCAAATAGTGCAGATCCTGATGAGACGGCTGATCTGGATCTACACTGTAAACATAGGAAGAAGCCGCTAGGGCTCAAAGGTTAGCTAAGTCGCCATGTCATTCTAATTTTTTATTGTCTACGTATAATGACTTCATAATTATTAGGTTTCTGCACTTAAAGATTGATGACATGATTTTAACTTGAAACCTTGAAAAAATATAAGCCACTATAACACCTACGGCTACAAAACTTGCACATGATAATCAGCTACTGCACATCATCACCGACTGACATATAATGCTTGACCTTCATATGACATTGACCTTCTTTTTATGCCGCCACCAATTTATTATGTGTTAGCCCTGTGCGTGCGACTTATGTTCACTTTGTAAGGCCAATGAGGATTAATGTTTTTTTCCATTGATATATGCGCGAGTGGGGGTATCCGTGTCCACGGACACAGTTCTAGTTAAATTTGTGCATTTAGGTCCTACAGTCATCGATATATGCTGCGAGTGGGGGCATCTGTGTACCATGGACACATTTCTAGTTTTTCTACATATGAACATGAAATATACATGTACCGGTATATGAAAACTGAATAAAACTCGGCTGTCGGTTATATGAATGTATGTCGGTGTGACCATTTGGGCCGCCGGCTGCGAAAAAGGACCTTACAACGTTTGCGATCCACGTAGTCCCAGATCAGCCTGCGCATCCGCGCAGTCTGATCAGGGCTTACGTTGCTCGCCATTCAGTTGCTGAAGTAGCCTTATTATCATCTGCATAAACAATTGCATTCTAATCCCAGCGTGTGGGTGTGCAGGAGGGTCAGGAGCTGCAATTTGTGCCCATGTCGTCAGGTCCTTTTTCGCAGCCAGGGCCCATTTGCACGTCTATTTCACGAAGGTTTCAAAGTCGGCTTCGACACAGTCAGCTTAGAGGGAGCAATAATTGGTTAAGACCTTATTTGTCGTACAGATTTTGTTCAAAATTTGTCTCAACAAAGTACGTGTTGGCAACTCATTGGAATCGTCTCCAGAAGAGATGATTCCAATTTGCTGCCAACACATACATGTAATAATATAAGGAAAATATTGAAAACCTAGAGAATATTAGTTTAGTGTCGTGAACATGAATAAATATCCGACGAGGCTGAGAAATGAGGATTTCGAGCCGAGTCAGATATTTATTCACGTTCATGACACTAAACTAATATTCAATTTATCCCGTTAAGTAAACACATAAAAGTTGCTCAAATGTCTCTAAAAATTGCATTTGGGGCCTCAGTTGGTTTACTGAAGTGACAAGATTACCACGTTAGTAACTTACGTCATTTACATAATGACGTAACGTCATACATAATGACGTATCTACATGTATTAGACGTGAACGAGAAAACTTTCACGTATACCATGATTCACGCCTAGTAGACGCTGCATTGACGGGATAAATAGAGAATATTAGTATAGTGTCATGAACGTGAATAAATATCTGTCGAGGGAAATCGCGATAGGCGAGGCTTGCCGAGCCCATCCTGATTTCGAGCCGAGTCAGATATTTATTCTCGTTCATAACACTAAACTAATATTCTATTTATCCAGTTAACCACATCAATGTTGCTAAAATTTCTCTAAAAAATGCATTTGGGGCCTCATAAGTTTGTTTACTGAAGCGATAAGATTATATGAATTCCGAGATGCCTGGTTTGGCTTTCAGGTACATATTTTGGCTTCTTGTCTGCTAGAGTTGAATCAGGTTATGCCCCGTACAAAGTACTTAAAGGTACTACTTTTAGGGGAAGGGGCTAAGTGACGCTAGTGTGGTATGGACCTGGCACCAGGTCAGGATATTCTAATTTCAGGGCTGAATATATATTTTTCTGTAAATATTCAGTTCTGATTTTGGGATTTTCCCCCCAATTCATACAGGTTGAATGCGGGACTCGAACTCGTTGACCCGGCTTTAAATGACCTTAGCTGTTGATAGGCCGTTAAACACCATTAAACAAACAAACAAACAAACATAATGACGTAACGTCATTATCTACTAGACGTGACCGAGAAAGAATTCACGTATGCCATGTTTCACGGCTAGTAGATGCATAGTTGACGGGATAAAATGCAGACGCCTAACTTCTGTAGAGTTAAAGAAATGAATTATTTAGAAAAATGTACAAGAATGATTTTGTGTAGCAGTAAACAGTTGAACTAGCTTTATACTGGTGTTGAGTAGACGGTGAACGTTGTTACTGACTGAATATAAGCAATTATTTCATTTTTAAAGGAACTGATATATCCCAGAAAGTCGACTTTGTATCTGAGTCGACTGGAACATTCGTGAAATTGGATCCTGGTTATAGTCCGTTTTTACTTCCGGCCGAATATGTGTATTCATTTGACGCATCACAAGAAAACCAACAAAGTGGCATATGCGTAAAGTATCGACCCGGATCAATCCGCGCAGGCTGATCCGGGCCGACACTTTCCGCTTTATGGAGAAATTCTGTAGCAGGAATGATTACTCTATACCTCTACCAACCATGGGCCGTTTCACTAAAGTTCTTAAGATTAAGAAGTCCGTAAGAATTTTCGTACAAACTTCTCCATGGTATGGCTAAGAAGTCGATACTTTACGCAGATGTCACATTGTTGGTTTTTTGGCGATGCGGCTTATATGTGTATTCATTTGATGCTTCACGTTGATGTATTTGTAAATAGCAACTATGCGCAGAATATACCTATAACGTGTTAAATCTTGTTTTATTTCCTGTCCTTGGTTTCAGGGCTGAATATATATTTTTCTGTAAATACTCTGTTCTGATTTGGGGAATTTCCCTCATTATGGACAGGTTAAATACGGGATAGACCCTTAAATGACCTTAGCTGTTGATAGGCCTTTAAACACCAATAATCAATCAATCCTGTCCTTGATCTGAAGCTGAGGTAGTCTAGTTCAGTGATTTCCAAGGATCGCTTGACTTTGTCCTGTTTCTTGA
>JBEVXV010001249.1:0-4061 GCA_040505915.1 Sedimenticola sp.
GTACGTGGGGTCCAAACTTCTGGCATGTTGTAGGAAGTGGCATAACACCTCGGTGTGAACTTGCAGGGGTGCCCGTGCCAGAATTTGTTGAGTCGACTCTTGAACGCGTTTAGGGAGGGTGCCGTTACTATTTCTTCAGTAAGACTGTTCCATGTGTCAGTTACTCGGTTACTGAACATGTTGACCCTTACGTTTAGTCGTGCTCGCCTTTTGAATAGCTTTTTGCTATGTCCTCTGGTTCTTGTACAGCTTGCCATTGTGAACAATTTGTTCTTGTCAATAAGGTCGATGTCTTGCATAATTTTGTAGGTTTGTACCATATCGGCCCTACTACGTCTATATTCGAGTGATGGTAGTCCTAATGTTTTCAATCGTTGTTCGTATGTTTGGTTCTTTAAACTCCTGACTAAGCGCGTGGCTCTTCGTTGCACATTTTCTATTGCAATTCTGTCTTTTTTGTACATAGGCGACCAGATTGGAGATGCATATTCAAGATGCGGTCTCACCAGTGACTTGTATAGGTTCAGGAACATTGACTTATCTATGAATGTGAATGATCTAAATATCATGCCAAGATTACGGTTTGCCATAGATACTTTGTTGGCCACATGTTCACTAAAGTTGAGTTTTGAGTCGATAGTTACTCCTAGATCCTTTTCACTGGTAACTTTTGCTAGTGGTATTTCCTCTTGGTCATTGTGCATCTTGTACACAAATCCGGTGTCTTTCCTACCTATGTGCAGTTGCTTGCACTTAGTGGAGTTGAAGTACATTTGCCAATCTGTTGCCCACTTTTCAGCTCTTTCAAGGTTTTGTTGAAGTGTTTCGGCTTGATTTATGTTATTTACTACCGTAAACAGTTTTGAATCATCAGCAAACAGTTTGATACAACATGACATTTCATCTGGTATGTCATTGATATACACTAGGAAGAGAATAGGGCCTAATACACTGCCCTGTGGAATTCCACTAGTGACATCTCGCCATTCCGACATGGTACCGTTGACTACCACGCGCTGTTTCCTTGCGTACAGGAAGTCTCGTAACCATCTGTGAATTTCACCCGTTATTCCGTAACTACAGAGCTTTGCTAGTAATCGTTCGTGCGGCACTTTATCGAACGCCTTACAGAAGTCTAGGTAAATCACATCAACGTCATCCCCATTATTGATTGCTTCTGTAATTTCCTCCATAAACTCAAGTAGCTGAGTTGTACATGATCTACCCTTAAGAAATCCATGTTGATGGGGTGAGAAGAAGTTATTGACTGTCATATGATTCACAATTTCATCTCTTACTAGCCTTTCCAGAATTTTACCTGGAACTGAAGTTAAACTAATGGGCCTGTAGTTTTCAGCTTTCTGATGGTTTCCCTTTTTAAATATGGCTGTTACGTTTGCTTTTTTCCAAATCTCAGGTAATTTGTTTTCGGATATTGCTTTTTTGAATATAATATTCAGTGGCTTTATTATCACATTTTTTGTTTCCTTGAGTAGCTTCGGGTGGAAATTGTCTGGTCCTTGCGACTTTGTTGCATTAACTTTGTTGATTGCTTTCAGGGTTTTCTCATCACTTATTGTTACTGTTGTGAGTAGTTCTGGGCAACGTTTTTGTGCTAACTGTGGCATTGCTGTAGTATCTTCCAGTTCAAACACACTAGCAAAATATTCATTTAGAATGTTGGCTGTATCCTGGTCATTTCTGGTTAGCTCTCCATTGGGCATTTCAAGTTTACTTATCACCGATTTAGTTTTGGTTTTTGAGCTTACGTATCTCCAAAAGAGCTTACTGTCAGTTTTTATTTTGGCTGCTAGGTCTTTTTCGTAATTGTATTGGGCTTTTCTTATTACTGCTATGACATTGTTTCTTGATTGCTTGTATCTATCGTAATTTTCATCACTTTTACAATGCAGATATTTTTTCCATTTTGTGTGCTTTGTCTTGATAGCTGATCTACATGTTTTATCAATGAATTGATTGGCTTTGTGTTCACCTGGATTCACCCTACTCACTGGCACATATTTCTCTAGTAATTTAACGGTTTTTTCAGCAAGGTAATTCCATGATTCTGACAAGTCCATTCCTTCCATTGACGTCTCCCATTGCACATTGGAAAGTTCATCTTCCATAGCTTCGTAGTTGCCCTTGAAAAAGTTCAGTTTCTCGAAGGTTGGTTCCTCCCTATCTATATAACAGTTAAAAACACATTGTAGAGTTAAATGGTCACTCAGACCAAGTCCTGGCATATAGTCGATTTTTTCGACCATGTTCTCTTCATTTGTTAAAATCAGATCTAGAAGTGATGGTTCATTTCCAGACCGTATTCTAGTTGGTTGAACCACATGTTGGAACAAGTAACAGTCCTTGACACACTCCAGAAATAATGTTGCCATATGATCTTCCCCAACTTGTGTTGTGTTATTTGACCAGTTTATTTCTCCGAAGTTGAAATCCCCCACCATTAGATAATGACTACACTTAGCTGCGATTTTAAGCTTTAGCTGTGTTAATAGTTTTTCGAAATTTTCCCTTGTACAATTTGGACTTTTGTAGATACACCCAACCAGAAGAATGTCATTGCCTTTTAGTTTTATTTTACACCAAACACTATCATTGAATTGAGTATTTGACACATCCTTAGTTGCATTTAAATTTGATTTGGTATAAATGACTGTTCCTCTTCCAATTGTTAGGTCTGTACTAAACATATCATATCCATCTATTTTGTAAGTGTCCTCTGTATTTACATAGAGTGACCGTTTTGGCAATACTTCTGTTAATGCTATAATATCTGGGGCCTCCTGCTGTATATGTGCTTCAAGTTCTGTCTTCTTTATTTGTGTTAAACAATCACAATTAGTATAAAACACCTTGAGATTTTTAAAAATATTGTCTTGTAAACTATCGCTGCTATTGTTCAAATTTTCTGACGCAGCACTATGTACAGTAAAACAACTATCCTAATCTATGTCATCAGCTTCAATTTCCTGGATCAATGAGCGATTTGTTGCTTCTCTTTCACCAGGCACTATTTCTTCTCGAATAGGGGATTCTGATCTATTATGTACAGACTGTGAGCCAGTGTGATAGTTCAATTGGGAGAATGCGTATCCAGGATCTACATACACTAAGGGACTTGATGTCCGCATCATAGGTTCAATGTTCATTGGTACATTTTCATTCGCTACCATGTTACTCGGTTCGTTTCTTTGGGCTTCGTTTGGCCTTTCCCTGTTCCTTTGAATTCTAAGTTTACTCCTTTCATTTCTTTGTTTTGGTGTCAGATCCCTTACAATGAATACTTTTGTCAAGTTTGTTTGCACTTTGGTTGGGATAAATTTGGCATTGTCCAAGAGGAATTTTCTTTGCGACTTTTCCAGCAAAATAAGTTTCAATGGCCGAGTGATGGAAGGTTGTGGTTTACCTAGTCTGAAACTACTTTTAATCAGTAGGTTCTCCATTCCTAAGCTTGTGCTAATATCTTCCATTTTACTTTCATCCCCCATTTTCTTATCTGCATTGTTTTCTTTTTCACTTTCAGGTAGGTGAAAAATGACAATATTTAATTCACGTCGCTTCCTGTCTTCCAGTTCTTTGTTTCGGTCGTCTACGACCGAATCTATATCTTCTTTCAGACTTTTAATGATGTCCTGTTTCAGATCTTCGATATTACTTTTAATTTCTGATTTTGTATCATGTTCGAGTTTGTTCATTCGTGTTTCTATGCCTGTCATTCTATCATCATGTGATATTCTCATTTCATTTAGTACCCCAGTGATATTTTGCAGTGATGGGAAGGTTGATTTACAACTTCTGCAGTTCCAGTGAAAATCGTCCATTTCACCATTAAGTATGCATTCATACAGTCTTTGCGATACTTGGGCACAGTTCAAACAAAACTGCAATTTGCAACCGGAACAGACAACATGTTCATCGACATGTTTATCACATTTTTGGCATTTGCTTATGAAGCAGCTTTCATCAATATCAGATATTCTTTGTCTTTTGGGATTACTATTTTGACTTGTTCTGTTGAGTCTCATGTTGAAATCACTACTGCC
>JBEVXV010001250.1:0-6451 GCA_040505915.1 Sedimenticola sp.
GGTATATACATCTGTATGTGACTGGAGAAATATGGGTAAGGGGCAAATGTTATTTACATTTTATCAGGTATGATGGATAATAATTATTTGCCCTATTAAAATTTTGAGCTGATATTGTTTTTCGTAAGAATATAATAAATTTTAAAAATATACGTAACATTCAAAATGGCAAGCGACATTTTGACGTATATTGGGTGTCGTAACGGTGATTAAAAAGACATAAACGAACGATTCACTTCAAGTGAATTTGGAAAAGAATAAGTTCTTGGTCAGTTCCACTTTTGTAAGCCAAATTCAAATAACATGACATTGAATTTTCAGGAAATGACGCTATGTCGCACACAGTACGGCCATTATGCATGTTTCCTATACGAACGAACGGACAAACATAAACTTGCAAATGGACTCGAGAGGCATAAATGCGGCTTATCGACAACGATCTTGCGGCGATATTAAATGTATTGGGCATTTGGCGAAACCTTTAGAGCAAATGCGGGATGGCATTCTGCATTTGTTTTGAAAGTTTCGACAAATTTGAAATATTATATTTACGAACAGATGTTAAATTCTAGTTTCGGGAAAAAGAATGATGATCCTGTTAGCCAGTTCAATGCTTCTCGATGCCACGTGTGCGAACCAGGTCCTTTCGTAAGCAGGGGTATACCTTTCAAAATAGCTGTGACGTAACGTCAAAAGGTCGTACATATTTGTGTAACATACGTAACGTCGTAAAAGACGCTCATTACGCACTGAACGTCGTAAATTGCAGTAGGTTATGAATATGCGTAGGCTATATGATAATAATATGTAAAGCACTTGGATATGTTTAATCGTACAAGTATGCATGATACACACATTATACAAATACACTAAGTGTACTATACGATATCGATATGATTATGTATGTGCATTAAATAGCAATCAAACTATAGTCTCAACATTTAGTAGATCTATAACTTTCTCTAGGACAACAATCATTTTACAGTGACCATGTTGGATAATAAACTATAATTATGATATTGAAATCCATAAATGAAATGGGAATGGATCAGAGCAAAGGTGAATTTAAATTTCGCATTTATCTCGTAGTACAGAATGGTCTACGTCAGTTATACATATTTATAACGCACGGTCGGTAGATGAATGAATGTCACAATGGTGATGTCCCCAGAGCCGGGATCGAATGCATACTAATCCAAATCTGTATAATTTATCAAACAACTCTTAGTCCGTCTCGTTCTGTCGCATTTTATTTCCTATTTAGGCCTATATCGTACATTCTCCGACTAGTCCAACCAAGTCTTCATGCGTGGAAAGAGAAATGGTGATTGCATTATTTGCATTGATTGGTAGCGTACATAGAATTGAATTAACACTGACAATGGTCATTTTCTTTGGGATAATCTGATACTGTAGTACTTGGTTTGGTTTACGTTTGTAATATAACCCACGAATTATTTCGTTCTCTTTTCTGAATGCTGACCCCCAACTGTCTGTTTCATTCCTGTCCAGAATCTCACTTTCATCGATAGCTTTGAGAAGATAATAATCCTCACCCGGATCGTCGGTAAAAATTGCAACTAAACTACCCTTACGCACTGCATCATGTGTAATGGAATAATCTGTGTCTTCATCTGATAAAACTGTCTTTGTGGCCTTTTCCATATGTACTGTTCTCGAACATGCTTGATTCGCCTGGAGACAATTGTTATAGTCGCCATCAACACATTGCTCACATGTGTAGCACGATAGATTTCGTATTTTCAGCTCTCCATTTTCTGTGGACATCACCTGGTGTACATCACGGTTGTTCTTAATGGGTTTGAATATACGTTGCCGAGATCTATCGATCTGATCACTTGATAAGTATCTAAAAATCCTTCTGCTGGATGTTGAGGTTTTGTGAGTGGCGGCGAGATGTTCATTAGCATACACAAAACATTCCTCTGCAGATTCCAGGTGTGCTTTTCCACGAAGAATGCCCAGATCCAGCTGTCTTTTTATATAGCCGCCTGCCGCATCCTGCGGACCTGCAACATACACATGTACCCATATTGCTAGTTCCAGGCATACAATGGTTATCAAATAAATAACGGGACCGACACCAGTACACTAAAACTGAGAATGGATTGGACATAGTAAGCAGTCTATAAGGTGAGATAACAATTTTTCTTCATTTTCAGAGTGTACTGTCATTGTGACATCACATAACGTATTATGACGTCACATCATAAAGTTCAATCAATGAAAAAAACTTACCTTTTGCATGGCTCGTCTCGAAATAATTTCTTATAATTCGTTTGTAGCCAAAGTCCCCACAGCCATAGCTAACATCGCCCATACAGTTACAGGATTTGTATTGTGATTGGCACCCGTCCGTAAACTCGTGCATCGTGTGTACAGGATAGTTAATCGACGACAAGTAATCATGTATTGATTCCTGGACCTTGTGCACGAAGTTATTGTCGTGTTTCTCGTCGTTGCTGATTACAATAAATTGTTCAGTGACAATTATAGGATCTTCGTCTGTTCCCTCCTTTCCGTCAACTTCAAGTACGGCATGTCTGTGTAAAATTGTAATGTGAATGGTCACCTCGGTTCGTTGGAAATACTGTGTTTGAAGCTCGTTTTTGGCAGCACATCTGAAAATAGTTCAGAGAAAATACTTAATAATATACACATGTATTCATCATACATGCCTCATCTGGATCTTCATTGTTTCCGTACATTGGCATATTGACAAACACATATTGGCGCGCATCATACATGTATACATGTATGTACACTAATCAAAACAGGTAAGTACTCCGATAACATTTGGTGAATAAATTGATAATCATGAATCAATGCAATGCGGTTAATGCAAATGCCCATACATTTCATATACAGTTAATTAGTCAGTTCCGGATCAGGCTGAAGGAAACAGCTGCACCTGCGGTACTATGATTTTTTTATCAGTTTCGCTGTCATCAGTTAGATAAATTATATTTATTCCAAAAATGAGCAAAGACAAAGGTTAAATTGTTTTGCAAGTATAAATACTACATTATTTACAACACTAGCCTCTTTAGTGAGTTCCGGATCACGTCAGTGAGTTTTATTAATCTCAACAGCAAAGACAAACACGTTTAACCATTAACATGAAACTTTCAGGTAATGTTTATGAATGAATATTCTTTATGTTAAACACAAAGATGTAAATCAACAACTGTGTTGTCATCAATATTTGTGACATTGAAATCTGACATTTTGTCTGGTTTTCGTTAGGTCATACTCACATAGACGTTTGACCGGAAGTCGGTTTCCTTGCAAAAATCCGTTGAATAACGACGCCTGTTTGGAATCAGCTGCATCAATGTTGTGTACATTCAATACACTTACAGTTTATCACATTTTTATTTTAATAACCAATATCATATTTACGTCCCGGGTGAGTTTGTAAGAGTTTTCCGGAACTCACTAATGATACAGAACTGACTAATCATATGTACTTCAGTGATCGCATTTCGTGCCCACACCTACCGATAATAACGAGCAGTTCGCATGCATGTACATACAATTCAAAATAGTATACAAATTAAGACATCAATGAATTTACTTGCCTATAATTCTCTGAAAAGTCGTGAAGACACACAACATCGTTTTTTTGGAGGGTCGAGCTGATTACTTTGAGTTGCTTGTTCTGCCACAGGGCTCTGTACTGGTGTGACGGAAAAGATGATAGAAGGTGTAGTAGATACGAATACATGTCGTTGACGCTGGTTACTTTTTTCACAAGCATCAGTTTTTTCCTTGTTTGATTCCCTTTCGATGGGACCGATACATATTCGAAACGCTCCCATTCCGTTGATTCTTCTGTGGATGTTTCTTCTTTCAAAAGAGTAAATTTAATTATTCCACATCGGTCACAGTTTCTATCAAGACAGTCATGTTTATAATATTCATCATAGTCTGCTTTTTCACACAATGTTGCCCGTATTGCATCGTTAACGTTTTGAAAAACAGGGAAGCATTTCTTTGTTTCTTCGGTTTTTGTCTCAAGAAGTTTCGTTCTGTGTTTCATGCAATGATTAAGAACAGTTTTGATCTCAACATGATATCTACACATGCAAGTATTCCGATCATTTTCTCTCACAGGTCTAACAAAGAATGGTTTTAATTTTTCGAATGATCTTTGTGATATTACGATATCAGGATATCTCCGCCTGAAGTCTTGATAGGCCTCTGTTTGGGTAACTTCCAGTACTTGTATGCTGTGGCTGACGAACACGTGTGGAGCCAGACGTTCACGTTTTACGTCTTTCTTGTTGCCAGTGGGCCTGGAAATCCCGCTACTGAGCCAGAACTGGTACACGGTTTTCTTTACATCCTCTGAAATTTTATTGTCTCTACTCTTCTTTAAAGTCATCTTCCAGCTAGCCTCTTCACTACTCATAATTCTTGTTCTAGTGCGGATGCCACATGCAATTCGCCGTGAAGTGACACCAAGTCGTTTAGCAAGTACAGTTTGACATCTCTTCTTTTTAATAGTGTCTCCACTCACTGCCGCGAAAATAATACTTCTGCTCTGTATATTTTCATTTGATCTACTTTTCCGTGTTTTGTGTAGCGCTGTTTTTACATCACTTAGCACATGTGATTCCACAATTTCATCTGGTGAACGGACTACCCTCATTTTTTCTAGAGTTTTTATTGTTGGCGAATTCTGTTGTAGGTATGACGAAATCACAGACGCTCTTCGTCGTGGGGTCTCTGGCAAACTCTGTTTAAATTTACGCATATCCCTACATTTCTTCATTCTGTATTCGTACGCTGGTCCTACTGGAATAATATCGGGACATTTTGCTTTATTGGTCAGGTATTTCTTTTGATGTTCACGGTGTTGTTTTTTCTTTTCTATCTCCTTAATATGCTCTCGCTGATCTCTCTTTCGCTGATCCCTTTTCCACATGGCTGCTTTGGAAATTGGCTTCCAGGCAATAGTTTTCTTATTTTTCGATCGTTGATAAAATGTTTCATTTCGGGCTTGTCTATCTTTCCTTTTCATTCGCCGATAGTGCCGAAAACTCTCCAACAGCGCTGAAATATAATCCGTTTTGACGTTGAAATTACAACCTTAATCATGTTGATATATGACACATAAATTAGCGCTTTTAGCAATGAATATCTCATACTCCATTATTAGATAGCAACTATGTATCGGTAGCAATGCATGCCATATCTACCACTCGCATATAGGCATGCATGTTTGTTCAATACACATGTACACGCTCACTGGATCTACACATGATTACAAGTTGCATTTTTCGCACATTGCCGTATTAGAACTGAACTGTGTAGGGTCATGGCGCATGTTTGTGTTGCTTTGTACGCATTTTGAACATGTTTCTCACATATAATGCGTTACGAAGACTTCTACAATCGACATAGTTTGACCATTTAGCAACTATAGAGATACAACCAACTTCTTTATATTGCATTGTGGTTCGCCGTAACAAAGCTAACAAAACGTCACTAATTTTAACGTAGCCTGACATTTTTAAGACGCAACCTTCTTGGGTATAGCATAAAAGTGTGGAAAGACACGACAACGAAAACTTACCCAAATGATATATGAACAAAATGTATTCTGCAGATATTTTATTTAAGTGATACTTGGCGAAATACATTTTTTATGAACGTTTAAAATTTTGTCCGTTGTAAATTGCTTAAAACTTGACGTTACCTGACATTTTTAAGACGCTATATTCTAGTGCACTACACCGTGGTACGATCGCGCATGTTGATATAAAGTCTACCACATGAAATTCAAAGAAAATGTATTCTGCAGATGTTTTCTTTTAACGATCGGACTAATATTTTCGTTATAACACGCGTTTGTATTTCTTAAGTATCAAAAACGCGCTATTTTTGTGGCGTGTCACACAACTTACCCACTTTTTTGCCGGCTTCCATCTTGTTTACGGTTGATGCCAGTCTAACGGAAATGACGTCACGTCACGCACACCATCCGTTCTAGTCGCAGTCAAATTTTCCCGCAAATAAGACGTAAAGTTATTCGGCTATGCCGTTTTTTGCAAAAATCAATCTATTTTTTTGTTACACGTCACACGTCACATTTTGATGTTTTCAAGCAGTTCGGCGTAATATTCCTAACACCATAATAAAAGTAAATATAAATTTGCTACATGTCGGTGAAGGTAAATTCATAACCTTTCATTTGGTTCCAAATTTATTATTTTATCTTCATTTTTGGTGATGCTACTCAAAAAGGTATGACGGCCGGGACGCGCTTTTCCAAATATGTACGACCTTTTGACGTTACGTCATTGGCGTCGGACTCGGCGGCATGACAACGCCTGTAACGCCGCATAACGTAATAACTGACACATACCGTAAATGTGTCTGCTATTACGTTATGCGGCGTTACAGAGCCAGATCATGTATAATA
>JBEVXV010001250.1:6461-6885 GCA_040505915.1 Sedimenticola sp.
GGCCTATTTAGAGGCCAGGGTTTGCAAACAGTGTATATCCAGATGAGCCGGTTCATACGAGCCTCTCATCAGGATCTGCATTGTTTGCAAGTATTTTATATCGGTAATAGAAGAAAGCACCCTTTGTTTGAAGAATGGACTGGTCTGAATTCAATGTTATGGTAAATGGATTGGACTGAATGTCAGAATTGGAGATTCCATGTCAGATATATAGGGGTGAAATAGTCATTATTACAGTCACCTTTGATGGACAGTATCTATCTGTAAATTTTATTAATGTTCAGCTTCAATCACAATACCATCTACATATAAGAATGTACATGTAGTGACGGTGACGGACAGTTCAGGGGCGTAGCTTGCAATTGGTTTAAATTAATGTGTAGGCCGAATCATCGAACGAGCATCGTTCGTTGAGTGAGCGTAG
>JBEVXV010001251.1:0-8516 GCA_040505915.1 Sedimenticola sp.
TTTTATCGAACAACTGCCAGCGCTTAAAGTCTTCTTCGATATAGGCGGCAATGCCCTTGAGTATGTTTTCCAGCCCAATTTTTCTGACGATTTTCATCATGTGGTCAACGCTGACAAACGGCACTATATTTAACTCTTTATTTATCTGTAAATTTTCCGACATGATAAGTTTCTCCGACCCTATTTCTAGTTGGGGCCTTATGCTTACAAAGCGCGAATTAACTCTTGCGTTGAATCGGAAGAGATAACATCTCTTGATGTGTGTCTCACAACCTTGGTAACGAAAGGGGACGTCATGGCACGGACCAGCGCACTGTAGTTCAGTTGAAAGGTTACTTCTTCGCCAACAGCGATGTCGCAATCGGCCACCTCCAGGATCAGGTGATCACTGCTGGCTCCCATGATGTTGATTCCAGAAGGGGCAGTTAGACCGCATGGGTCGATATCCTGTTGTCCGATAGCAAGGATGGCTTGCGTGACCAGGCCTCGATCTGTGACTGGTGGCGCCTCACCAAATGCAGTTTGTGCAATCGTACCCGATGGCAGTGATGGTTTGAGCTTTGCTTCGATCACTTCGGCACTCAGCGTGATAGCATCAGTATGCAGTCCGTCGATGGGTTGCCGATGGAGTGTTTCGCATCCAAGCAGGATCGCTTCACCCAGGCGGAGATCGTTGATTCGGCCAATCTCTGTACCGCTCAATGCCCACTCCAGGTTGGCGGAGTTCCCTCCCGATACGATTTCCAACGGTAGACCGATTGTTGCCTCGAGAGCGTCCGCGAGTTCAGATAAGATTGCCATGTTCTTGCCGTCCGGAGATACTCCAGATCGGCACGCGAGGTTGGTACCGATACCTTTAAACAGGATATTCGGTAAACTAAGCATCTCACGTACGAAGTCTGCCAGGTCGCATGGCATAATGCCCTCGCGGAGGTCACCCAACTCAACCATGAGAATCACGCCGTGGGTACGATCTGCCTTTTGCGCTTCGAGCGAGAGTCTCCTGATGACTTCGATTTCAGTGTTGCAGCTGACATCGGCATGCATTACAACCCGTTTCGCCTGGCTCAGCATCGGCGAACGGATCAGGGTCATCGATGCAGGCAGATTTGCAAGCTCCATTGCTTCGATATTTTCGATACGGGAATCACCCAGGGCTTTCACGCCCGCCCGCAGCATGGTGGCAGCAATCTCAGCCGACCCAAGCGTGACCTTGGTCACACCTGTTACCGATATGCCGCGACAGGCCAGTCGTTTAACCAGGATGCCGGCGTTGTGGTGGATTTTATCGAGGTCGATCTCCAGTCTCGGCGCGGCCTTCATGCGTTAGCGGCTTGCTTTCCCTTTAGATCCGGAAAGGCGGTAAGCACCATCTCCACCAAACGCTCGGGCGAGCGGGTCAGCGCATCTGTGACCGGAATATTGAGTTCCTGCTCATACTGCGTGATGGCCGCACCTACCTCGATGTCGCTCATCTTTTCGTGATTGATTGTCAGACCGATGATTTTTGTATCGGCAAAGGTCTCGATAAGATTGATTTCGCTGATAGGTGTCGGCATTGCCATTTTATCGAAGTCACAGCGTACACTGCGATGTGGTGCATGCTGTAACACAACTCCGTTCGGGCAACTTCCGCGAAGAATAAAGGAAGAGGATGAGAAGGCGGGATGACTCAGAGCGCCTTGCCCTTCGACAATGATGACGCCGGGACTCTCAATTTCGAATGCTTTGACGATGGTCGCTTCCAGCTCGCCGGCGCAGAATTGTGACGGGACGGCATCGAGCGCGACGCCATAGCGTGCCCCCTGCATGAGCCCGGTCTGGCCAGTGCCGATCATCACTGTCTTAATACCGGAATTATTGAGCGCGCGAGTCAGGATGGTGGCCGTGGTTCGTTTACCGATAGCACAGTCGGTGCCGAGAACAGCTATAACCGGACAGGTGACCTCGGCGATCCGCCCACTGAACATCTGCAGGTCTTTCTTGGCACGGGGCTTTCGTACGTCAAGAATCTCTACATTGTTCGCGATACAGGCTGCCACAAAAACCGGGTCATCATTCAGAAATTCATGCAGGCCGTTGACGATATCCATCCCATGGCTCATCGCCTCAAGGATGAGACTTCGCTCATGTTTTGACAGCATCCCGCTGGATGGTGCCATGCCGAAAATGAAGCAGTCGGGCACAGAGCCAGCCTGTTCCAGAGCATCATCGAGGTCACGACAGATCGGAATATCATTCGGTTTGTCGTCAAGTACCATGCCGGTATCAAGGCCGGCTTTTTCGCTATCGATAACCGAAATGATTTGATACTTCTCTGAACGCCTGATCAGTCCATTGGCTGTTTTGCCATCAATGTCACCAAAGTTGGCTTCACAATAGACGATTGCGGAGGCGACGCGTGCGGATGATGGTATGGGTATCGATATTCTGTTTTTGAAAACAGACTTAAGAGGGATTTTAGGCGCGTTCAATGACACGACGGGCGGGACTACAAACATAGCGATTCCTGTGAGTTTAATTCTCAGAGGAGGCGACGGGATCGTGCCGACCAGTATTGGCCGATTGTCAGCGAGCAGTCCCAACTAAGGTTGGTCGTAGTGGGAAAGGATTCCCCACCGGGTGGGCTTACGGATTGAAGTATAACACAATGTGGCATAAACTTTCTTGATTTTCCCTAAAGCTCAGCCTATGAGGAAAACACTAGGAGCTTGTCCGAGAATAGAACACCACTAAAGAAGCACCAACACCAATAAAAAAACCGGAGCTAATATTCATAATATGGATACAGGAAAAGGGAATGCTAGCGCTGACTTTTCGGTCAGAAGACGGAACTACCTAAATCGACATCCTGATCTCCCGCTTTTTTCAAAGCGGATAGCTATAAGGTAATTCCCCCTATCAACAGAAAGATTCAGCAACCTGCCTGCATCCAGCAAGCCGTTATCCAGCGTATACAATGTATTAGTGTGGTTTGCGGCAATAGCAAGATGGAGGGCATCTCCTGCCATGAGGTTGTTACCGAATCGGGAAAGAAGATTCCAACAGTTTTCAAAATCCGCCTCGGTGGGTATTATGATATTAAAGCTATCATCAATAAGTTTGTCGAAGCGTGTTGCGCACTCTGTGGCGTCAACAGCATCGAATTGTCTTATGCGCACCAATAAAGTGGGGCCTATCCGGGTTTCCCCGAGTTTTTTGCTGATTTTTCCGTTTGGTTATTTTACCCAAGTACTGGTTATACCCGAAAAAAAATTCGGTCAACCCAGTAGTTTGAAATTAACTCTGTAGGGTGGATAAGCGTAGCGCATCCACCATGAAAAAGGTGGATGCGTCGCTACGCTCCTTATCCACCCTCGCATGTGATTGTTTTTACGGATCATGGGTTAACCGAATATTTACTTATACCCGGTCAGTTGCGTACGGCCCGAGACAAACGCTCTCTCAAACTCAACCGATGGCAGTGGTTTGGCAATGAGATAGCCCTGAATCTCGTGACAGCCATGTTGACGAAGAAAGTCGAGTTGCTCCTCTGTCTCCACACCCTCGGCAACCACCCTCAGATCCAGTGTTTTTCCAAGAGAGAGAATGGCCCGGACAATATCAACGTCAGTGCTGTCCACAGTCAGGTCACGCACGAAAGACTGGTCAATTTTCAGGGCATTGATGGGGAGTTTTTTAAGGTAGCTGAGCGATGAATAGCCCGTACCAAAGTCATCCAGGGCCCACTTTACACCCCGCTTTCGCAGGCGTTTCATAATGGTTATCGCCTCATCCATATTATCCATGATCATGCTTTCGGTGATCTCGAGCTCAAGGCATTCAGGATCGATGCCGGTGGCCTCAAGGGTTTTGTCCAATGTTTTGATCAGATCCCTATCCTGGAATTGTCGGGCCGACAGGTTGAGAGCCAGTTTTAGATGGTGACTCCCCTCCTGGGCTGACCAGGCAGCGAGTTGCTTGCAGCCCTCTTGTATCACCCACTCCCCTATGGGTACGATAATGCCGGTCTCTTCGGCAATGGGTATGAAATCGACGGGAGAAATCATCCCGCGCTTCGGGTGCTGCCAGCGTAGCAGTGCTTCCATACCACAGACCTTGTCACTCTCCAATTCCAGTTTCGGCTGGTAGTGAAGGATAAGCTCATCCTTATCTAGAGCGGTACGCAGGCCATGTTCCACCTGGATACGTTTCAGGTTGTTGGCATTCATAGCCGGGGTGAAGAACTGGTAGTTGCCGCGTCCTGCTGACTTGGCCTCATACATAGCGATATCGGCATGTTTGGCCAAGTCACCGCGATTGGTTCCGTCATTGGGGTAGATGCCGATACCTATGCTGGCGCCGATAAAGACCTCGTTCCCCTCAATATTGAAGGGCCGTTTCAGTGTGTCGATAATCTTCTGCGCTACCCGTCCAATACTGTATTGATCGTTCACGTCAGAGAGGATCACCGTGAACTCATCACCTCCAAGGCGTGCCACCGTATCGGTAGACCTGAGGCACTCCCGAACACGCAGTGCGACCTGAGCCAGCAGATGGTCGCCGAAGGCGTGCCCCAGCGTGTCGTTGACATGCTTGAAACGATCGAGATCAAGAAACATCAGCGCCATTCTGCGGTTATGACGTTCACTCTGGATCAACTCCCGCTCCAGCCGCTCCTGGAACAGTGATCGGTTGGGTAAGTGGGGCAAAGGGTCATAGTAGGCGAGGCGCTCAAGCCGCTCCTCGGCATCCTTCTGCTCGGTGATGTCACTGAAGATCCCGACATAGTGGCTGACCTTGTCATCACCATCCTTAATGGAGGAGATGGTCAACCATTTGGGAAATGATTCACCATTTTTTCGCCGATCCCATATCTCACCGCTCCACTCTCCCTTGGTATTGATATCGTGCCACATCTCTTTGTAAAAGGTGTTGTCATGATGGCCTGAACTCACCCTATTTGGATTGATACCGATAACCTCCTCCCGGTTATAACCGGTAATCTTGAGGTAGGCGGGATTGACATCAATGATATTTCCTGCGGGATCGGTGATGAGAATTGCCTCGCCGGCGCTTTCAAACACCTGTCGGCCGAGCTTGAGTCCTTTCTCTGCCTCCTTGCGCTCGCTGATGTTGCGTACGATGCCGACGAACATCCGGCGCTCTGCCAAGTGCATCTCGCTGATTGACAACTCCAAAGGGAATTCCGTGCCATCCTTGTGCCGTCCTATCAATTCCCGCCCAGTGCCAATGATGTGGGCCTCACCGGTTTCGGCAAAATGCGTCAGATAGCCATCGTGTTGAGAGCGATAGGGCTCAGGCATCAGGATGCTGACATTTGCCCCTTCCAGCTCATCTGGAGAGTAACCGAAGATCGCTTCAACGGATCGATTGCAGGTTTGAATAGTGCCACTCGCATCAATGGTGATAATTCCATCGACAACATTTTCCATCACCGTCCGGATATATCCCTCACGCGAGGCTTGCTCGTCATAGAGTGTCTTGAGGCGGGAAGACATGCGGTTGAAGTCGCTCCCGGTCTGTGCGAGTTCGTCACCCCCTTTAACCGGCACCTGATAGCCCAGTTTGCCTTCTGCTACTGCATGGCTTGCCCTCTGAAGTAGAACCAGACGGCGAGTCAGGTAGTTCCCCAGTAGCAGTGAGAAAAGACCGGTAAGCGTAACGCCTATGATGGCGATCAATATAAATTCATTTCTGGTCTTTTCCAGCAATATATCGACATAACCGCGATGCAGTCCGATCACGACTGTGCCAAAGGTCTCCCCCCCTTCCGTAACCTTGGCCCGGGCTTCTATCAAATTCTTGACGAGGTCAGCACTGTTTTCATTGTGTCTGTCAGCGAGAAGCCTCCCCTCAGCATCGAATACCTGAATGAAGGTCAGCCCCTGCCGCCGGCCTACCTCCTCAGTAAAGTCTTCCAGATTAGCCATGTCATAGGAGATCAGTGCATCCTTGGTTGTAGCGGCAAAGACCTCGGCCAGATCAGAGGCTTTCTGTTGTAGCCCCGCTTCATTGCTGGTGCGCAGTACATTCAAGCTGCTTGCCACCAGCACCGAGAGCAGGATTACTTCAATAAAGGCAATACCAAGAATTGTTTTCAATCGAAAACTCATAGCGCTACTCCTGCTTTTGTCTCATTCATTTCGGCAATCACCCCTGTTATTGTCCACGCCCCATGACCATAACCCCCAGGGTTCGCAGTGTGATGTAGAGGTCCATCCTCAACCAACGCATCGGGCTGCTCAGTGCCAGTGCGTAACTGTGGTCGTAGCCTACCTTTGAGCGTACATCCTCAATACAGGTGTCGTAGCCTTGGCTGACCTGGGCGAGGCCGGTGATGCCGGGTGTGACGCCGTAGGTGCGTTCGGCAAAAAAGGGGATCGCCTGTTCGAGCTTTTTGTAAAAGCCGGGGCGTTCCGGCCGGGGGCCGATCATCGACATCTCGCCACGCAGCACATTGATCAGCTGTGGTAGCTCATCGAGGCGGCTTTTACGCAGGAAGCGCCCTACCGGGGTGATACGACTGTCTCGCTGTTTCGCCCACACGGCACCGGATGCCTTCTCGGCATCCACCACCATGGTGCGGAACTTGATCATAAAGAAGAGCTCAGTACGATCCGGCAGGGCGCGGCCAATGCGCAGTTGACGGAACAGTACTGGGCCGGGGGAGTCGAGCTTGATGACCAGGGCGATAAGGGGCAGCAGCGGCAGGATGATCAGCAGCAGTCCGCCGGCGCTTAACAGGTCAAAGACGCGCTTGCCGCGCCCGGTGGTGGGGTGAATATCAGATTGATGGTTCATGATCTTTGCTCCTCTCTTTCTATGCCGACACGTTGCCAGGGGCGGCGATGGTGGCCGGTCAGGTAGTTCCAGCTGCCGATGAGTCCGGCCAAGTGGCCACTGACCAGATAATCAAGGGTATCCAGTAGCTTGTTTGTCATGTTTCCGTGGCCGAAGTGGTAGCCGACGGCGAGGGTGTAGATGAGCACCTGGGTCAATGCCATGACCTGAAACAGGCGGTAATCCTGAGCCAGCCACAGCGATCCAAAGAGGGTGATCAGCAACAGCAGCGGCATCAGCACGCGCAGCGCCTTACCCGAGGCGAAGGCGAAGGCCACGCCTTTGTGCTTTGGCCTCAGCATGCCCCACAGGCGAATCAGCTGTTGCAGATTACCGGCGGCGATACGGCGCCGACGCTGCTGGTCAAGGTTACTGTCCGCCTGCTCCAGCTCCAGGGCGTTGATGGCCGGTTCATAAATGGCATGCCGACCCCTGGCAACGATCTGCATCGGCAGTATGAAGTCGTCGTTGATAGTGTCTGCGGGCAGGGGGGTGAAGAGCTTGCGACGGAACATATAGAAAGCGCCGTGTGCGCCGAGAGGGGCGCCGAGAGCGGCCTCTCCCGCCTTGATCCGGCTCTGGTAGCGCCAGTAGACCGCTTCGCCTTCGGAGCCGGGATTGAGCAGTTGATAGCGCCCGCACACCACGCCCACAGAGTGAGTGCTGAAGTGATTCGCGGCCACCAGCAGTGCGTCTACCGAGATCAGAGCCGAGACATCACTGAGTGCTACCAGTGAACTCTCTATACTACCGATCACGTCATTGATTACCGCCACTTTGCCACGGTTCTGGCTGAAGCCGCGCACCTCTATATCGAGGTGCCGGCACTCCGGCTCTTCCGCACACTGCTGTGCAAGTTGCGCGGTGGCATCGTTACAACCGTCACAGGCGATGATCACCCTGAGTCGGTCGGCGGGGTAGTCGAGAGCCGCCAGGTTACGCACTTTGTCGGCAATGTGCTGCTGCTCATTGTAGGCGGGTATCACCAGTGTAATGGTCGGCAGGTGACGGTCTCCCGCTTGGCGGCTGTGGTGCCTGGGTGTGTAGTCAACTACCGGCATCTCCTTGCGCCTGCTTAGGTGGCGCAGAATCAGTGGGTAGCCCAGGTGGTGATAGATCACCAACAGGGCACTTGTCAGGGTCAGTAAAATAGTGAGGTTGTCGGCCATCTCACACCTCACTCTTACGCAGATCACTGTGAAGCGCGTTATAGGCTTGAGCCATAAGGCGTACCTCCCCATTACTTTTTACAAAGTCCCGGGGATTTCGGAGTGGCTGCTTATTCAGCATTTCGGTCAGCGCTTCGGCCATTTTATCGGGGTCACCGGGGATGACCAGCTGGCCGCTTTCGGGGCAGAGTGCCTCATGGCAACCACCGGTATCGGTGAGCAGTGCGGGGATGCCGCAGGCCTGTGCCTCAAGGGGCGACAGCGGCATACCCTCATGGAAGGAGGGGAGGCAGAAGAGATCCAGGGCTTGATAGAAGGTGGGCATCTCATCAACACGGCCAAGAAAGTGGACACGCTCCTCAAGCCCCAATGCTTTGGCCTGCCGGCGTAGTGCCTGCTCGGTGCTGCCGATACCGGCCAGCGCCAGATGGGTCTCATCAGGCAGTTGGTAAAGGGCATCAAGCAATATATTTTGCCCCTTCACCTGCTCCAGGCGGCCACTAC
>JBEVXV010001252.1:0-4934 GCA_040505915.1 Sedimenticola sp.
TAGACACTTTGACACCACATAAGACTATCACATGTTGTTGCTGCTAGGTGACATTGACCTACTTTCTACACTTCAATGACTAGTCTACAGGCTTATGTACATTAGTGGTATTTTTTGGTACAGTCGTTGGAACTATGCTAAAATTACTTCATATATAACAAAGTTTTAAAAAAGTGTTGTTGCCATTTTTTCCATTCACCTTTATGGCCGCCATCTTGGATTTTAAAATGGCCGCCATCTGGGAGATATACATGTCAATATCTCAGCAATTAAGCAAGCTATGTACCTAATTCCGGCGGCTATACCCATGTTTTCGGGGTCTGGCAACAAACTGGTGATAACGGAAAAAAGAAATTATGACCGCCATCTTAGATTTCAAAATGGCCGCCATCTTGGATTCAAAATGGCCGACATAACTTATAAACAAAGGTGAAAATCTCAGTAATTAAGTCAGATATGAACATAATTAAACTTGCTATAGCCCTGTTTACAGTGTCTGAATACCAGGCGGTGATATTGGACAAATTAATTTATGGCCGCCATATTGGATTTCAAAATGGCCGCCATCTTGGATTCCAAAATGGCCGGCATAACATATAAACAAAGGTGAATATCTCGGTAATTATATCAGATATGCAAATAATTTAACTTGCTATAGCCTTGTTTAAAGTGTCTGACTACCAGGCGGTGATAATGGAGAAAATAATTTATGGCCGCCATCTTGGATTTCAAAATGGCTGACATAACGTACTAATAAAGGTGAATATCTCAGTTATTAAGTCAGATGTGAACATAATTCAACTTGTTATACCCCTGTTTTCAGGATTTGACCACCAGCCGGTGATAACGGAAACAATTTTTTTTGTCCACCATCTTGGATTTCAAAATGGCCACCATCTTGGATTACAAAATGGCCGCTAAAAGATACAAATAAAAATGGCCGCTATAAGATACAATTTAAGGTAAATATCTCAGTAATTAAGTCAGCTATGAACATAATTCAACTTTCTGTACCGATGTTTACAGGGTGTGTTTGACTATCATTTGGTAAATAAATATATACAAATTATCAAAATGGCTGCCAATAGACCAACATTTTTAATTTCCTAAGTAAATGGACACATTTGCATCGCTGTTGTTCAGCCAATACAATTCAAGGAGACATTGTGACACTTTGGATTCAAACTGAATGCAAGCAGATTTCCTGGGTAGTACCAGTACTAGTAAAATGTTATGTTAGTGTGTGTATGTGAGCATATGTGTGTATGCCATGACATTTAAAACACTGACATCCACTTTGGACACTACGATGACATGGAATTGACTGTACAATGACATAGTTACGTTACTACGATACACAGTTTGATAACATATAACTTTTTTTGGTTATTTGTTTGGTTTTAATACAAAATGTTTACGTTGTAAATCACCTGACCCACAATCTTGAAGTTTCTGTACTCTCTCAGTACATGTACAATGGCATTTAATAACATTTTTTTTCTGTTTGACTGACATAAAATTGAAACTTTGGACAATACGATAAGATGACGTTGACTGTTGACTGTACAATGACATAGTTACGCGACGATACACATTTTGATGATATATATATATATATATTTTTTTTTATATACAAACTATTTACATTGTAAATCATCTGACCCACACTCTTGAAGTTTCTGTACTCTCTCAGTACATGTACAGTGACATGTAATAACTTTTTTTCTGTTTGACATACACATGCGCCTGTGTATATATATAGATATATATGGATGTGTATATGCACGTGCGTATGTTGTGTATTTGTATGTGTGTGTCGGACATCATAATAATGACATAAAATTGAAACTTTGGACAATACGATGACATGACGTTGACTGTACAATGACATATTTACGCGACGATACATATGTGGCCGTGACTGGAGAAATGGGGCTTATGGATTTTTTTAGATGGGGCTTATGGGATCTGTGACCATCCTAGCTCCTGGTCCGTTAGATTTATAATATTTGTTAGAATCATGGTGGACGTTTCACTGACTGAATGGCGAACAGTGTAGGCCCTGATCAGCCTGCTCATCCGCCATAAGCCCCATTTCTCCAGTCACGGCCACATATTTTGATGAGATGTATGACAATTCTTTTTTTTTTGTATTTGTTTTTTTATATAAAATATTTACATTGTAAATCACCTTACCCACACTCCAGAAATGTCTTTACTCATATATGCCATGTGACTACCTGCTGAAATCAGATATTGAGCTAGAGCTACATCTACCAGAGACTTTTCAAATCATTGTACTGATCCTAGTCAATGTCATGTCTGATCGGCTGCGCGTTACTGTTACAGCACATCTCTGTATCGCCACCACAGCGGCATAACTCTGTACAGACTACCTTGCTCGATTTACAGGAACACTTCCTTGAGCAAACTCTGCTGGGATTTCGATCTGCTCGTCCACAGCCACATCTCACCAACTGTAGAATGGACGCCGGGGCCGGTGCAACCCGAGACACTACAGGCTTGTAACTGCTATCGACACTTGTCCAACCTAGTTTGTTTGGATCAGGCCTTGCCGGATGCAACACAAGATCCTGTGCCCATATACGTGCTTGCAAGTGAGCCCGCAATATATGCTCTCTCCATGCACCGGCAGTTGGTGGAAGGTTCTCAACACCCTGATCATCTTTCAGCTGCCGGAACAGATGCCATCTCAACTCATTTGCGTTGCAGATATCCGTCCCCTTGGGGCAGAAGAGGCAACAGAAGAACTCTTCACATCCATTGATCACAAGATCAGTCGGCTCTTCGCTTTGTCCAAGCTGGGCAATTGCTGATACAACACCTTGTCCAGCATTGAGGTAGGTTTTGAAACATGTATTCTTCCCCTTTCCTCGAATATGTCCAGTCGTGTCGCATCCAGTCAGGGCATGCCAGTTAACTAGAGCCTTTGCCTTTTGTGAACCAAGTTGGTCGAAGATTGGTTTTAACATGATTTTTCTTCTCTTTTCTCCTGTTCCCATTATTATTGCCGTATCATCCCCAAGGTCTTCCACTCTGCGCAGAGCTAGCAGCAACACGTCTGTGTCTTGAGAATATATGGTTATCGAAAACCCAGCCCTGGCCAGTCCTTCAGCATGCAAAATCATCAATGTGTCTGCTTCTTCTTGTGTACTGACTTCAGTAGAAATGTTACACTCAAAATTGGTAAGGACGCACGTTCTAGTCGCCGTTACGATTCTGGCTGTTGTATCGCTCTTTACCAATCTGTTTGCCAGATATACAGTCAGGGAGTCTTTTGTTTCAATGCTATCGAGAAATGTTTTTGTGTCCTTGATTTTTGTGGAGTGGCTAATCATGTAGCTTTTCGCTCTACCAGTTTTGCTTCGGCGACGCTCCCTAGTCGCTTTCTTCATAGAGTCGGTAACTGTGTAATTGTCAAAGATGACACGAACTTGTTGATACCCATGCCCTTTGCTTTGGACCAGATCCACATACGCAGTGCCTAGTTCATTGCAGTTCTTGAAAGTCCTGACAGCCATCAATTCTTGGACCAACCCCATCCCGTCTATGATGAGGCACGTATTCACCGTCACATGACCTTCGGCTGAAGATTTATTGTCGTTCTCGTCAGCTTCACATATGTTGACATCATCAGGTGTATTCGTCATGTCCTCCAGAAGTGATATAACTTTGCTCTTGTCAGTTGTGGGATGCAATGTTCCATCGGGACGGAGGAGAATTTGGTTTGTGTTGGAAAGCTCGTGAACACCTATCACATCTTCAAGATCTACATCGTCCCTGTTGGACCGAGCTATAACTAGAAGCCTGGCAAAGAGGGATGTTGTCGCCTTGAGTGACACGATGTCACTTCCAGATTTCACTGTTATGTCTTTGCCAGTCGAATTCCATGTCTGTAATTTCATTTTTGTCATCTTCGACCAAAGATTGACATCGCCGTTAAGGCGCTCGTCTACAAATGATTGGAAAGCTTCCTTTCCAAGTTTCTCCACATTGAGGATGTCACACTGAACAGCTTGTGGCATTACTTCATTTGAAATCAACTTGTGCAAGCAGTTTGCACTCTCTGTGGTTGTACGAGAACTGAAAATATCGCATTCCCTCAAAACTGTCTTTAGATGTTCAATGCTCTGTTCCTGGTACACTAATTTGCTTCTTGGTAGCCCATGATGTCCACTTGATGTTGGTGATATGTCAGCTAAGTGTTCCATCTCTTTCGAGATTTGTGCCAGTTCTGGAGCTGTTAGGCACCATTTCAGGAGTGTCTCGGGTCTGGAGGTTATGCCACTTATTCCGCCATGTCCTTTCATGGCTTTGTTCAGGTGTTCCATGGCATGGTCAACACTTATCTTTGTGAATGCGACAGTGCTGTTTGTGTTCACAGTAAATGCACCACTGGCAAATTCGTTCCATATGTCTGGAGTGACGTCTTTCAGTTTGTGCATTCTGGCTAAGTACTCTGGAATATGTCTAGCGTAATCTATGCGATCATACGCAAAGAAGAGCGCACACAGTTTTTCAAGCGTTGCCAGGTACAAGTTCCAGTCACCATCTCTGTTGGCCCGCAGAAATTGCATTAGCAACATCACTTGGTTCATGTACATGCGGATCCATTGGTACATCGGATCACTGGCATGATGATCATCATGTTTGGCAAGCTGCGATTTCAGATCAACAGCTTCCAGCGTGGCGAGAAATTCATTATGTGCCTGCAGCACACCTTCTTGTACTTTACAGGCGTCACTGAGTACCTTGGCGCTAACATTTAACGCCTCTAGAGTTGCTGGATGGTCTTTGAAAAAATCATCCAGCAAAAGGTCAAATAATACCTGCAGTGTTATTTGGTGAGCTTGAATGGCACGGTTGTAGTGGTTGGCATTGATGATCTGGCTTGTTGTAACGGAGCTGTATAG
>JBEVXV010001253.1:0-3703 GCA_040505915.1 Sedimenticola sp.
CCGTGGGTAAGTGAGGGAAGGGCGAATTTGGATAATAAATTTGGTATTCCATTTTTGGGAAATTACCTACACATTGATAAAGCAATGAGGATAAAGTGTCTTGCTCAAGGACAAAACGCAAACCTCTGGTGAGGCTCGAAACCACGACCGTTGGATCAACAGTCCGACGCGCTAACCACTAGGCCACGGCGCTCCACGCTTGAATTTAGTATTAAATTATAATGTCGGAAGAAAATGGTTATGCGATAATCCGGACTTTTGGCTGTCGAGTCCAGATACAAACTAGGATCGATCGTTCGTACAGGTTTAAAAAGGCCGTACTGTACATACCCCACATTAAAAATGTATCAGCCACACAATAGGCCATTTTGCAGGTCACCTAGTGTCCTAATATTATTTAGCATAGGATATATATGGCGTATTGTTTCCCAATTGTAAATTTTATTAAGAATTTTCATGTCATGAACAACACAATGCATTGTCTTGTGATATTGTAGACACGTCTGTGAAACAGACAGCTGCCGCAGACGACGACACCAGCAGTTCCTTCAACACAATTGTGTACTCGATCACAGGTAAGCTTATTAATGGGCCGCCGGCTGAGAAAAGTGACCTATCTATCTATATCTATCCTGCATGAACCTCTCGCAAGGAACCTATGCAGCTGCGCGCCGTGCGTTAAGGGATAAATGATCAACATCCTATACAATTTAAAGACATTGCTGCAGTGAGTTTTGACGCAGATTTGAAAATTGAGTGTTAATGGTTAATGTGCAAATGGTAAAATATCTATAGCGTAGGTCAGCAAAAGTTAGGTCTGAGATAAAATCATGATAAAAACGGTGGAAATTTATCACGGGTGCAAGTGGTTGATCTTGCACACCTCATGTTCAAAGCAGTCAAAACTAGGAAGTGTGACTAGATCGAGTAATGAGAAGGACCTGGCACTTACCTGGGTTTAAGGCCATCTCCCAAACTGCTTCCCACTTTTGTAGTGTGTCCAAGTTTTTTTAGCGTGTTACTGTCTGTCGTGCTGTCTACTGTAATACTGTAGGGGAAACGCTCGCATTGCTGACGCAACCGCATTCACTTGAGCGATGGAGTGAATTCAGTGCTCACAATGAGTGTGGTTGTCCCGCAAACGAATGATACACGCTACACGCAAACGATACACGTTACACGTAAACTACGGCTATGTGCGGTTGTTTGCGTGTGTTTCATGCATTGAGCGGTTAACAAACGATAAGCTTTAGATCCATACCTGTTCGGTCACTTTACATGTAATAAAATGTTTAACGATCTCCAGTAAAAATATAACCACATATGGTTTAATTGATGATAATAAATTGACGGACTTTGATTTTAGTACATGGATGTTGTCGTATAGGTTCGGTATAGTTAGCAGACGAAAGCACAACCTTCATTGGGGGTAAGGTAGCAAACAAATAGACAAATAACAAAACAACGTTCTTGACCGGAGGTAATTATGTGTTATTTCCTTCCAGCTGGCAACGACGGCGGGTACTTTAAGATCGGTAGCGCCAATGGTTTGGTGGAGACCACGGACACACTGCTTAACCACGACACAACCACGAGCGTCACGCTAACCCTGACTGCAAGTGACGGAGCTACGTCGGACACTGCGTCCCTCGTCGTCACTGTAGACAACAGTAAGTTGTTACTGCACATGCGCAGTAATGTAGATATTGTAGCTCTTATTTGCAACTCAGTACATTGTAATTGTATGCGTATGAAACCCAAGTTACCTTGTCAATACATTTGTCGATTCCAACACAAGTAAAATACGCCGTTTCTTCATGAAAGTATGTATACATGAAGAATAAGAAGAAGAGTTTATTTGACTTAAACGATACAGTTTGTCGTCACATGTCAACATTTTATACCATTTACAAATATGATTATGTTTCTGCTTTGGACGGGGCATGCCGAATGTCACCGATAGCGAATATATGTAAATGTTGCAGCACAATCTGATATGAGTTAGTGTCGACATCCACAATTATTACGCTAGCCTACACACCAGACTAAAATTAGTGTGCCAATTTGAGACGCGATGCAAGGTGCCAATGCACTGTCAAAAACACAAACGTCTGGTAGGGTATACAAGTATACCTTTTATCACCACCTGACTGAACCTTTATGCAGATCTACCTACGTTCTCCACCGGTACATATACAGAAACCGACCTTACCTGTTGGAGAAGGCAAACAGTTCGCCATTGTCAGAACACTGCCAATGTGAAGTCATATGGAAAAAAAGGATCAAATATGGGCCCAGCTTTGATAAAACCACCTAATTGAATGTCCGTAATTGGCCGAAAATGCTTTACAAAAATAACGATATGTTTTGTAAATGTCGTCGAAAGTTGGCAAAAATTCCAGTGCATTCCTCAAGCACTTATGTGTTTTTTCAAAGCCTGACCCATATATATGTATGATAGACGTAGCAGGAGCTTAGTAACTTGGCTCTTGTTGCAGAAAAGTTCGAGCTCCAGCTTTTCTGGAACTAGGATCGGGTTACTACTGTACTCCCTCTGTCACCATTACAGATATACTCCCCGTGTTTACCTCCCCTGTGGCGGGTTCAGCTACTGCCACACTCAGCGAGGCTGCTGTCACCGACGCCTCGGTGTTTACTCTTGCGGCTACCGATGACGATGACGACACAGCCTCGCTTTCGTTCTCCATTGAGTCACAGACAGACGGAACGAATTTCAAAATCTCCGGTACCGAGCTTCAAGTGGCGGCAGGAGCATCGTTGGATTTTGAAACAACGACGTCGTACACGCTTGTTATAACGTATGTACAAGCCATTCTGTTTATATTCCTCTCAACTTGACACGCAAATGCAAGTAGGGGGACGAAAGTTTCAATATTTCGATGACTCGCGTAACGACAAGCAACGACAATCAACGACACTTTCGTATCATCTTGGTGGAGTCGAGCCCGCGACCGATGCGCTGACTCCGACAATATTACGGATTCGAATCAACCAAGATAACAACAAATATTTAATTGTTTTTTCACAATCTGTTTATATGTGCGATAGAGTACACATGACACCAAGAAGGCTGACTTCTCTTCCAATGTCAAAGTAATCTTGAAACATTCCTGGATTCACAAAATATCCGGGCCTTCTCCTAAATCCGGTAAATTCTACCATTGAATTTGACCCACATTTCAGAAAGTTTCAATTGAATCCAACAATAACTGTGAAATATCCCGCTAGCTACAGTACCGCCAATCTGAAGGTTGTCTATTTGAATGAAGAACTTGGGTTCCAAGTCAATGATAAACCCAGACAATTGTGTTGAAATTTGACGAGTTTGCCAGTAAGTGATGTTAAACGTTGACAAGACTTGTTGCAGATTAGGTTTTGTATTGCAATGAGAGTTATTTCATGTTGAGGTTGTCTCCGGATACCCAGTCATCGACTCGTTCAATGATACATTGAGGTATCTGGATGACATACTCAGTTCGGATAATCCGTTCTTCTCTCTGGTTGTGGATCAGATCTATCCAGCTGAGCGTACGCTGAATAGAACTCATAGTTCGGATTTCGAAGCGATCTTATTGGTCTTTCTATATTAAATGTTGTTTAAAATCTAAAATTTATGACAAAGGAGACTATTTCTCCTTCCACATTTGGATGGAGATGTGCCTGGTGCGACATCGTACGCTGT
>JBEVXV010001254.1:0-4609 GCA_040505915.1 Sedimenticola sp.
CCGGGTTGTCACCTCATGACCCTCTTTACGGCATACGTGAGCCATATTTTCAACGGCGGTGACTTCGTCATCGACGATCAATATACGTCCGGTATCAGGCGCTGTCTCAGTCACTTGCCAGCTCCTCTGTCGGCAGCAAAACAATGACTTGGGTACCCTTGCCGGGCCGCGAGGCAATGGCGAGGCAGCCATCATGTTCACTGACGATCTCCTGAACAATAAACAGCCCAAGGCCGACGCCATGGCCGGGCTCACTGGTGGTAAAAAACGGATCAAATACCTTGTATAGATTCTCACTGGCTATACCGGGTCCATCATCAGCGACCAGAATCTCAACAAAACGCCCGTGGTAGTCTGTGATGCACCTGAGATTACCTGCCACTTCGGCACCATCAGGAATCATCGAAACGCCCCGCTCACATACGGTGGCACTGATGCGCAGATGTACCTCCTGATCTGTGGCGTTCAGAGCATTTTGAATGAGGTTGATAAAGAGTTGCTGAATACGCTGTTTATCCACTTCAACAATGAGGTCGTCAGGCACATTGACCGTGAATGTCGCTGAATGTTGCCGCAGCGATTTGCCAACAATGGTTTGGGTCTCATTGATAATATCCAGCAGCTTCTGTTTACTCTTCTCAAAGATGCTTTGTCGGCCGAAATCAAGAAGGGTTCTGACGATTTTCCGCCCGCGTTCAGTTTCACTATCAATTTGCTTCAGCCAAGTACTGAGCTGCTCCGGATCGGCTTCGCTCAGCTCTTCCATAAGCAGTTGACATGATGATGAGATATTGGAGAGTGGATTGTTCAATTCGTGAGCGATGCCGGAGGCCAGAATACCTAGTGATGCGAGTTTGTCAGACTGCAGCATCCGCTTCTGACGGATCTCCAGCTCTTTCAACATCCGGTTGAACGCATTGGTAAATGTCATGAACTCCCGGTCACTTGATGGTGGCTTTAAATGCTTGAAGCGCCCCTCTGCGATGGGCATCAGGCGGGATTCCAACTGCTTGAGTGGAGTAAGTACCACACGTTTGAGTTGACGTCCGACAAGATAGATTGCTAGTCCGATCATGAAGAGTGATATCAACAAAAACCACTGGGACTCCTGAACCGCTGTCTCCAGCATCCGCCGCTCTTGATTGGATAGTGAGTCAACAGAGAGATTGATCTGGTGTCCGAGCGCTCTTATCTCGTCTTGCAGCTGTTCGCGATCATTGAGCGGCGCAGCCTTCCATCGCCCCAACAGGAGCCGGTAGGTATCCAGCGTTTGAGCCGTTATTGAAAGGTTGGATTCAGGAATAATCGCGTTCAGAACAGCTTTGTGCTTCTGCAGATTACTCAGGGATAGGGTTGCATACTCGTCCACCTTGGAGAGGGTTCCGTAATCGGCGTAGAGAAACAGATTTTTCTCCTCACGACGCATCTCAAGAACGGCGTCTTTCAGATCGGAAACCACCTCGCCCTCTGTTACCTGTCGCTCAAGAAACAGGAGGTCTGAAAAGGCGACTATGCCAAGCACCAGGATTCCAACGACCAGCGCAACATAGGCGCTGGTAATTTTGCCCCGCAAGCTGGTCAGATCAAATAGTGTGGCCATAACAAAACGCAACGCCCTGTTTCAATTTGCAACAATACTATCAGATGTGGTCAGTCAGGGCATTTCTCGAGATTCAGCCACCGCACTTGGACTTAGCTGTTTCATAATGCAACAGACATGAAAATGATAATAAATGTAGAGTGCCTGTTAAATCAGTAAGTTACATCAGTAATAACATTGGCGCATCTGTTGCATTATTAGAGCTATATCAGAGAGAAATAATATTAGGAATCACAGATATGGCAAAGCTAAGCGACAGCTTGAAGCAGATTTTATCCGGCCTGGCCTACCAGGATGTAGAGGACTATTTGTCCATGCATGAGAAAATGAAGGTGCTGGGACAGGGTACAGAGTCCGGACCGAAACCTTCGGTAACTAAACCGATTCAGATAAGAAAACCGGCAACTCACCGTATCGCTTTGATTAGCGATGGCAGAGGTCTGGGTGCCCCCCTCGACTATGTTATTGATGCCTGTTCACTGCAGAGTGCAAAAATTGATCTACTGATCCATGGAGCGGTTGACACGGCAAGTATCGCTGCACTGGAAAAACAGATTGCTATGGCCGGTCTTCAGCACCATCGCATTCAACTGGGTGTGAATGCCGTCGAAGATATTGTCAACTATATCTGCAACCATTCCGCCCTGATTTTCATGGTGGCAATGCCGGATGATGTCACAGCTAAAACACTTGTGGAAGAGGTGATTCCCCAGCGTGGAGGGCGGATCTCGGTTCCCCTGGTACTCATCGAGGATCGGCCTCCGATGCACTCCGTGAAAAAATCTGCAGCCTGATATCAGCCTTCATGCGAAGCATCTTCCAGGTAGCAACACATTGAACACTAGATAAAGAATTATTAAATGAACAAGTTGGCAGATGAAGAACAGACTATCGCCAAACCGGGGATAATCAGCCCAAAACAGATTATCGCGGCAGTAATATTTAGCGTATTAGCCCTCTTACTGGCGCGAGTGGTGCCTACCATTGAAATAGCCTGGGTCAGTGCCATTTTGGTTCTGACGATCTATCTTTTTGCGTTTGAGGTAGTCAGTGTGGATGTCGCCGCGGCCACTGTCATGGTGCTGCTGGGACTCACCTCATTGTTGGCCCCATTTATGGGCCTGGAGCAGGGGTTGGTCGACAATAAACATCTGTTCGATGGCTTCTCCTCCAATGCAGTAATCTCCATCATTGCGGTCATGATCATCGGTGCCGGACTTGACAGGACAGGGGTCATGAGCCGGGTTGCCGCCTTCATTCTAAAGATTGGAGGCACCACCGAGACACGCATCATCCCGATCATCTCCGCTACTGTGGGTGTCATCTCCTCCTTTATGCAGAATGTTGGGGCGGCGGCACTTTTTCTGCCGGTGGTTTCACGTATCTCCGCCCGCTCGGGCCTGCCCATGTCACGCCTGCTGATGCCGATGGGCTTTACCGCCATCCTCGGTGGCACCATGACCATGGTCGGCTCAAGCCCACTGATTCTGCTCAACGACCTGATTCTGACCTCCAACAAGGCTCTGCCGGCCGGTCAGCAGATGGATACCTGGGGGCTCTTCTCGGTCACTCCGGTGGGCATTGCGTTGATCGTTACGGGTATCGCCTATTTTGTCATCGCCGGGCGTTTTGTGTTGCCAAAAACCAAGAGTGAGAGCAAAACCAAGGGTTCCGACCCTATGGCATATTTTCACGATGTCTATGGGGTGGATTACGCCATCAATGAACTAGTGGTCACCGATGACAGCGATCTGATCGGCAAGAATCTGGATGAGGTGGAGACAAGCTACCGGGTTCGGGTCATTGCCAGCAAATACTCCGGCAAAGCGAGCCGGGTAGGCCCAGGTACTCTGGCACGGGATACCGAGATCCAGGCCGGTATGGTATTGGGGGTGGTGGCTGATCCTCATGACGTCACCCACTTTGTCGAAAAATACAATCTCAAAAAACGCAACGAGTTACGCTCCTTCTCCGAGGCGCTTGCCGCCACCAAAGCCGGTATCGCCGAAGTGGTCATCCCACCGGGATCCGGCCTGATCGGCAAGAGTGCGCGTGACGTCTGGATGCGTAAAACCTATGGCTTCGCCATGATCGGACTGCATCGTAACGAGACCACCATGCGCGAAGGTGAGGATATCCGCAACATGCCGCTCCATGCGGGCGATACCCTGGTGGTACACACCGCCTGGAATGCACTGGAGCGCATCGAAAAAGATCGTGATTTTGTTGTTGTGACCACTGAATATCCTCGTGAGGAGGAGATGCGGCCACATAAAATCCTGCCCGCCGCCATCTTCTTTGGCATAGCACTCTTTATGGTGCTGTTTACCGATATCCGCCTCTCTGTTGCCCTTCTGACCGGTGCCTTGGGCATGGTGCTGTCAGCTGGAAAACGGTATTCCTGCTTGCCTCACTTATTCCGTTGGGATTGGCGGTGGAAACGACAGGAACAGCAAAATGGATCGCCGAACAGGTGCTCACCGTTGTCGGAGATATGCCGATTTGGGTGATTCAAGCCTCGGTCGCTGTGCTGGCCACCTTCTTCACCCTGGTCATGTCTAATGTCGGCGCCACCGTGCTGTTGGTGCCCCTGGCGGTCAATATCGCCATTGGTACCGATGCCAATCCGGCGGTATTTGCGCTGACGGTGGCTATCGCCACATCCAACTCCTTCCTTATCCCGACACACCAGGTCAACGCGTTGATCATGGGGCCAGCAGGTTACCGTGTGGTCGACTTTATGAAGGCTGGTGGCATCATGACCATACTCTTCCTGGTGGTGATGATGGCGATGATGAATCTGGTCTTCTGAGAACAGGCTGCAAGGTTAGAATATACGCCACCGTTCATGTAATCTTCACACCATGTTGAAGAATATCCGTATTGTAATGATTGAGACCTCCCATCCCGGAAATATAGGGGCGGTGGCCCGGGCGATGAAAAATATGTGCCTGGAGAATCTCTGCCTGGTGAGACCGAAAGAGTTTCCCAGCGCTGAGGCGACTGCCC
>JBEVXV010001255.1:0-4599 GCA_040505915.1 Sedimenticola sp.
TATGCTGAATCCGAAAATCCATTTCTTACAAAAGTCTCGTGGGCCGTTTTCCGGCAAATTCAAGATGGCCGCCAGAATTTCGCTAAAATCATGTACCTTACAAATGATACGTTATAATTGAATATTACGTATATATTCTCAGCAAACACGTGTTATTTTACTGAATTCATGTCGGGGAACCGTATTCATGCTCAAATATGTTGATATTATTATCGAAAAGTATGATAAATCATGAAAAAAGAAGAAAAATAACGAAAAAATCGATTTATTTTTTATTTTACTCAAATAAAATGCTGAATATAATTATATTTTCGTACATTAAGTAAGCAATCCTACTTTTAAAGTTTGCCTACATCTATTCCTAATTCAGAGTCAAAATAATTATGTCCCTGGGTTGATTGACTGCGAAAATATTTGAAGATATGTAACCTTACCCCACCCACTGTAAATAACAGTCCGCTAAACATTAAAAGACGTTGCTTTTGTGTAGCGTATTACTTTTAGGTTAAACGAAAATTACATGCGTTAAAAACGTATGTGTAGAAGTATAATTTACCAATATCGATTCCAACTAAGTAAATATGTACGTCCCAGAATCCAAGATGGCCGCCAAAAAAATTGAAGTTTGGGAGATATGTACTTTGAGGATACTAAGCGCTAGCAAAAAATATATTAACTAACCAGATCGGGCGAACCACAGACCAAGTACATAATGCGTTGAAAATTTGACAACGTGATACAAAAAGCCATACATAACTAGCAGTATACAGCCTCCAATAAAATAAAATGACACTGCAACAGAAGAACAATACAAAAGCAACAGAAGGCCCACAAACAATTACGAAGTACCACTGATAAAAACAACAGGTATACTAGAGAAAAAAACACAAAGCGAAACTATATGTAGATATACACCTTTACTTTATTGAACAATATTGAAATATTGAATGCGACTTGTTCACAATTCAAGATGGCCGCCATTCGAAACAAATTGTATTCGCCACGTTGTCTGTCTGATGATGTCAGACTCGGAAGTACATATATTTGTAATGTATTTATTCAGAATCACTGTCTGACTCATCAGATTGATGTATGTCTGTTTCATCGGTTTCTTCATCTAGTGAAGTGGCAGTCAGTACATCAGCGATGGACCTAGGAATTTGATCACCATCAAACCATTTCAAGCAATAGCAGCCATCCGACAGCACCCATCCGCTTCCTTCAGGTGTCCGCTCAACTGGTTTAGGTTTGCTAGCACCTTTCCATATTGCTGCGACATAGTTTGCTCTTTCAATCTTTTGGTAAAGAACTCTGCGACACGGAGGCATGCAGCTAGGGTTTATTCCTTTGATTTTTCGTAGCGGATCATCACCCGTCTTTGGAGCATAATTCTGTTGAAAGAGAACGTATCGCACTTCATCAACGTCTGTCAGCTTTGGTTTCCCATATAGCGAGCAGACAAATGACTCAAGTGTCGAACACAGTTCGTCAGATGCCACGGTACCTTCCCCAAGTGATGCGAATGCTTCACCGAACATTCTGTTCTTCATTGACAATTCTAGCGGTTTTTGCTTTCCTTTATTCATAAAGGCGGCTGTATAATCACATCCTGTAAATGCATGCAAGCCAGGCAATGCATTGAGTAGTACTTGGTCTGTGTGGTGTATTATGCTGGTGATATTGATGTACCGTCTTGTGTTTGTACTGCTAAGTCCGGCATCCATCCACACGTTAACCTCAGTTGGAATATGATTTGCGTGGTATAGAAGCAAGATCATGACATCCGTGTCATTTGATCTGACACTGAATCTTGCACTCGGGTTCTCATTGTGTGCTTTCAGAAAGTGATAAACAATACGTGTATCAGCTTCTTCGTGATTGCAACTGTAGCCAGGAACCGTTTCCCGAGAGACTACATCCTCATTCTCAGTAAATTTATAGCACTGATTGTCAATGGCTAAATATACAACGTGATTCCTCAGAATATCTGCGTACTGTTGTGATTGCCATTGACAGGCTAGAAATCGGAACAGGGCTGTCTTGAAAGAAGGTGATTTCAAAGCTAGCTGCCAGTCCTTGGGTCGCTTTTGATCTACACCGGTAACCGAGAATGTACTTTCTTCAATCCCTCGTCTGGTTCGCTCAATGTCTTTTATAGAAGGTGTCACATAGGTGTCTGCGATAAAGTCAGTCCGCGTTGACATGTTACAGAGATGCTGTAGAATCATCCTGGCGACGGACCCATATGCCTGGGGGACGTTCTGAAGGGTATGCAACATGAACATACCATCTACAAGAGTTACATCAACAGCCTCCGGTGCTGGTCCACTGTTGTTTTTCTCTAGCTTGTGCATGAGCTTTGACTTATCCGTTTTATTGATTGTTCCATCAATATGGCCAATGGAGAGAGGAACTGGTACAAGGGGGTAAGCAAATACTTTGGATAGATCAATATTCTCCATGGTGCTGATGTACAGCAGACGGCCAAATAGATCGCGTGTTCCCTGTATTTCTAAGATGTTCTTGTCTTTTGAGTTAACTTTTGCTTTAACAGCCTCAGAAGCAAAGTTTCTCACCTTTCTTCGTTTAATTGGTTTCTCAAACCGCAATGGGTCACTAAAACACCCATTTGCAAACTCTGCTTGCCAGACATTTCCTATCTCGATGCAATTCAGCATATCATTCTTAACAGTGTTGCCAACTTGTTTTCCAGTTGTAATACAATACAAGTTGTCATCATGCTCTTGCTCAAACGGGTTCATTGTGTTTTCTATCTTGTCTGTCAATTTACGCAAGTCATCATTATCTTTCTTCACACGGTATGGTTTAAGAGACTGACTAACATCTTCCGAACGTTTCAATCCAGCTTTGTGCAACAGACTACCCACAATACCACTTCTAACAGATCTTGTCAACATCCATCGTCTTCGTGCCGGGTTGGAATTTGTGAACGCGACTATACCTGTGTGGCGTGACGCGGCATCTGCATTGATGGTCTGTTCTAGCGTAAGATCGACAGGTGTTCTACTAAACGGTTTGGCTGTTCGACGAATAGTCAGTGCGCCGCCTTCTAACATTTTCCTCACCCCGGGATGTGTATTGTTCACATTTAATAAATTCAGATGGTATCTGGTCATCCACCGTGCATAGTTTGGCCTGTTTGCAGCGAAGAAAATACTGCACATCTTCCCTAAAGCATGAATAAAAAGTTGTAGGTCGTTTGTTCTGCATGCCCGACTAAAGAGGTAATATATACCCACGAGTGAAATGTATATCATCCAATATCGAGCTGTGCTTCCATGTTTGCCATCTAGAGTCGCCTCGGTATACTTTTCATATTCCTTCATTAGGGTCATATACTCATCTGTTGATTCGATACGTGTCATTTGTTCAGGTGATGGTTCGTTTGCCAAGAGTGCCATGCTTTCGACTACTTGTTTTGATATTGTCCCGCTACCGGCGATGAAACGCTTGAAGTGCAATGTTTGAAACGCTGCAGCTAACAACGGGTGCAATCTTTTGCATCTGTTGTAATGCTTGCCCTTCAGAAAGCCGTTCACTGAACCCGGTGCAAGGACATCTGCCTCTGTCAGTATTTCAGAACCTCCAGAACAATCGATGAGATAGCCAAGTGCAGCAAAGTATGCTAGTAAGATGTGAAATGCTCCAAAACATATGAATATGTTGTCATATAGTGGAGACTCAACGGCTTGTATCTGTAAAGCCGGTTTTGCAACAGCCAAGTCATACGTCACAACGGCGTATTCCTCGCCGCACTCGGCAGCAACTCTCTGAGATTGCCGTAACGTTTCGGCTACCACATCTAGACGTGTCGGTGGCATGTTGAGGTTTTCCATGTATCCAAGTATTTGCTGAGGTAGATGATCTTCTGTAATCAAGCAATTCCATCCTGTCCACATTGGTATGTTATCCTGCAGAACAACATTCATCAACCAAAAATTATCACGCCATTCCATTTGTCGTAGATTGGTCGGATTTGGATGTTTTTTCTCTTTGTACTCAAACAATGACATTTTCGGTTTCTTTCTATACGGTTCAATGCTTTTGGTTTCAACATCCAAGGTTCTCCTTCTGACAGTGGGAGTTTGTGACTGGGTGTTAGATGGTTCGACTAATTCTGCCCTTTCGGAGTGTTCATTTTCGCTCATTACATTTTGATAGCAGATACCTACTGTATCGTGTAATGTTCCACCACCGGAAAGTGTCTCCGTGTTCTCATCATAATTGTCCCACGCTAAACTTGTGAATAAGCCGCCAATCCTAGTCATACCGTCTGGGGTCGCCTGATGGCGCCCAACTATTTCTGATGCCAGCTGTGTCTCTATGGTCTCAACTGTGTGATAGCTTACTGAATGTCCAAATCTATTAAGAACTTCAATCACCCGTCTGCTTCCGGTCAGACTTTTTATTCCCAGCCCTAAACACAGTTGTTTTCCAGGCTTAACTTTACCTCGTGTAACATTAAACACAATATCATCAGTCACGGAGTTCACTAGTCTATGAACACGCTCATGCTCTATGTCATTTTCTGAACCGGTATAGAGAACTTGCAAAAACTTGGTCAATTCTTCTGGTCTT
>JBEVXV010001256.1:0-2591 GCA_040505915.1 Sedimenticola sp.
AAACCTGCATCCAATCAGCCTCGGGGCCTATTCATCGCGAACAAGTTCGCTCCTACATCCTACCCCTATTCTCGCAAATTCCGGGGACAGTCTACCTAACAGATTACCCGGAAACCCTGCGGAAGCTGTCTGTCCCTGGAAACTGCCCTGGAATTTGAAAAGACTAACGCTTGTATATCATTAAGCTATGTGGTAAATGTGTAGTCTATTCGAGGATTGTGCCGCCGAAGCAATCTCTCCAAACTATTATGAGCTTGTAGTATGAGGATAAAATAGCCATGATCTGTCTTGTGAATAGACGGCTCACCCCAAGCCACTTAAAAGGTATCTCCCCGCTACGCATGCCAGTTAACCACATCACCGCGCTCATGCGTGCCGTTTAATGAAGATAGCCATCAGGGTGGTGGTAATGAGGTCAAAGATGTATTTATCAACTACTTATCGGGCATGCACAATGAAAGACCCCATATCTTTTTTTGAAACCCTAGTGATTTAGATTGTATTATTCACCTTACTACTTGCGTATGGCGTATGCACTATGAAATATCTACCCCCAACTCTCTCGACTCCGTCTCTCTCACTGTGGTGGTTCATGTGGGTTGGCGTGCTCTTGTGCTCTTATTTGCATAGCGGTCTAGCGGTTGGTGGTACCTGTCCGGATTTAGTAGGTAATAATGGTCAAGACACGCCATCCACTCATTTTACAGATTCTCCTACGCGTCTCACCTGTAGTGAGACTACTACTATTGTAGGCATGTATCACTTTGAAACAATTGTCCGTTTTAGAGATATAACCCAATACAATCGGATACTGGTTAGCATCCCGGATGGTAACCCGAGTGCCAACGACTACCCTGTGAGGTACCGCCTCACTGACGGTTCTAGCAATGTCGAACCAACCGTGAATACCTGTCCCGGTGGAACTGTAGACTATAAAGCAGCAAGAATTACGAATCTGACCTTAACTCCAGGTACAAGCTGCCTCCTAACCCTGGAGGGGATGATCAGTCCGCCGGATAAAATGCGGTACACCGCCACGGTAGCTCGTGGCTCGGGCGGTGCAGCCTATAGTATCACGAACGCCTCGCTCGTCGAAGTAGTCCCAGAAATCCGGCTGCAGCGACCGGCCGGCACCGCCATTGGCGATGGCGGCACCGATGCCCAGGGCGACAAAAGCCAAGGCGTTCAGGTGACGGTGACCTATACCGTCTACAATCCGGGCAATGGGGAGCTGGCCGTCACCGGCATTACCAGTACCGCTGAAACCAGCGTCACGGTCGATTCCATCCCCACCACCGCCTTTACGGTGGCCGCCGGCGCCACGGCCACATTCGATGTCCTCTACACCCCCACTGCGGCGGGGGCCTTCGGCTTCGAGCTGGATATCGCCAGCGACGGTGACAAGGCCAATTACGATATCACCGTCACCGGCAACGGGATCCCAGAACCGGAGATCGATCTGCAGCGACCGGGCGGCAGTTCCATTGCCGATGACGGCACCGATGCCCAGGGCAACAAAGGCGCTGGCAATGAGGTGACACTGACCTATACCGTTGAAAATACGGGCAGTGAGGATTTGGACGTCACCGACATTAGCAGTGCCGCCCCAAACAACGTCACGGTTGGCTCGATCTCCACCACCTCCTTTACAGTGGCCGCCGGCGCCACAGCCACCTTCGATGTCCTCTACACCCCCACTGCGGCGGGGGCCTTCGGCTTCGAGCTGGATGTCATCAGCAATGGTGTGAACGCGCTCAATTACGACATCACCGTCTCCGGCACCGGCACCACGGCCCCAGAGATTGACGTGCAACAACCTGAGGGCAGTTCCATTGCTGATGAGGGCACCGATGCCCAGGACAACAAAAACGTCGGCGATCAGGTGACGCTGACCTACACTGTCGAAAATACGGGTAATGGGGTGTTGAACGTCACAGACATTACCAGTGCCAACCCAAACAACGTTACAGTTGACGCCATCTCCACCACCGCCTTTACCGTAGGCGCAAGCGCCACGGCCACCTTCAATGTGCTGTACACCCCTACTGCATCGGGCACCTTCAGCTTTGAGCTGGATATTACCAGCAATGATGCGGACGAGGGCAATTACGATATCACCGTCTCTGGCACTTCCGGCCCGAATGAAGCCGAAACCATAACAACCACCCAAAACGCCATTCGCAACTTTGCCGGCAAACGCATGGTAATGATCACCTCACAGGGGCCTGGCATCTCCGGTTTTCTCAGTGGTGACGGCTTGGGTGGCGACTTCAACGGCCTCTTCGGTGGCAGCCCGGTGGGCCTCAACTTCAGCGGTGACAGCGACCGCAACCAGGGGAGCTTCTCCACCAGCCTGCAGCAGTTCATCAATGCAGAACAACGGGCCTACGCCCGCAAACTGGCGCAGAACGGTGCCACAGAGGGAGGAGGCGTACCGGGCGAGTCACAAAGCCCGATCCGCTCCCCGGCCAATATCTGGATCAAGGGGCGCTGGACCCACGCCAAGGAGGATCGCGGCAATATCGACGAGAAGAGTGACTTCGGTATCGTCTACATCGGTGCCGACTGGCGCTACTCCAAGGACCTGCTGG
>JBEVXV010001257.1:0-4996 GCA_040505915.1 Sedimenticola sp.
ATATACAGTGTGTATATGTCCTTGGCAACATGCATTGATTTGGAATTGCGCAGCCTTTTGTATCATAACTAAAGACTAAATGGAAAACTATTTCTCAATTGATAATACAACTATTATCACCTTTTTGTATCAGTCAATACGTGGTTTTGTCGACCCGATAAAAGTGATATTAATGACTGCTTCCTCGGTCAATATCACTTTTGACCGATCGAATGTGACCGGAAGGAACATTGTTTATTTTCCGCAGTGAGTGAATTTATAATTTATACCTTCAAAGTCATATTTCTACATTGCCGAAATCTGTGACATTTACACGGCTGGTACGTTTCATTATTGTGACTCTGTATGATCAATATTGTTGATGAAATTGCAGTAGTTTATGCTGTGCAACACTCGATATAGTGACAATAGCCTGTGTGATTTCATGCTTCAATAAACCACACACCGTCTCGAGGTAACATATCGGCAAAAAATAGTCACGCTTGACTGCACAGATAGTGCGCTATTCGATTTGTTTATTCCAACGAGGGATACGGCATCATGAAGCAGAATGACACAACTCCGTTTCACAACAGCCAGACAGCATCGACATCTGGTACCTCAGACATGGCTATTGCGGATAACGACGCTGAATACGTGCAGGCCGTTATGTCTCAATCTCAAGTGTCTCAGATTCTCGACGACGGGTGTACCATTGGACGCAAACGACAGCGTTCTGAGAATGATGTTACATGTGATCCCAAAAAACTGAAATCATCTGAGCCGTCTATGACTGAAATTGCTAAGCAGATTAGTAACCTGGAACGCTCGTTGAACACCAGAATGGGAAAGTTGGAGGATAGGTTAATGGACAGATTAAAGGAGTGTGTGATGGTGGAGATAGACGAGATGAGAAATTCTTTCAGTGAGCAGATACGACAACTTTCTGATCGAGTGGTAGCCTTAGAGAAGGCTGATATTTCAAGCAACACAGACACATCAAATGGAATTGAATGCAATCTTATTGTAAGGAACTTACCAGAACATCCAATTGAAAATGTGAAAAATAAGATTAATACACTCATTAAGGATGGACTTAAACTTGTAGACACCAATATTATTTCGGCTGAAAGAAAGCTTGGACATAATGGAAAGCCAGGAGTGGTGATTGCTAAATGTCGATCGAGAGAAGACGTGATTACATTGCTGAGCAATAAGAAGCAGTTAAAGGAGCACTCCCGGTATTCCAGCGTCTTCATTGCCAGAGACTTGCCGTATCATGAACGGGTGAATGCGCAAAACATGAGAACATTGATTAACGCGCTCGGCAGGAATAAACTGGAGATGAAAGGATCTTACATACGCCATGTCAGCGGGGAACGTGGTGCTACGAACAATAACGCCAACAACAACAACAACCGTGGTCATATTACAAACAATCTGGCTGGTAACAATGGTAACAGTGAAACTCGTTACAATGGCGACAGAAGCGATCGACCCAATGGTAACGGCAACAGCTTCCGCGGCAATGGCAGGGGTCGTGGAGGTAGAGGCAACGGTGGACGCGTAGGAGGTCGCAGTTAGGTTTCCTGCGGGTTCTGGAACGTTAACGGGTGGTGTGCTAATCCAGAATCAGATAACTATAACATACGTTTGTCGTGCATTGACAACTCAAATCTAGACGTCATAGGCATAGCGGAAACGCACCTAATAAGGGGAAAGACACTCGAAACTGATAATTATATGTGGTTTGGACATAATAGACAAGATATACATGTGCGTGCAAAATCGGGCTCTGGTGGTGTAGGTTTGCTTATCAGAAGAGATTTGGTTGATTATTACGAGGTGTGTGTTGTTGAAAACAGCACTGAAGGAATCTTATGGGTTAAATTTCAATCTAAAGTTGATTGTTCGAAGATGTATTATGTATGTGTTTGCTACCTTCCACCAGAAGGAACTAGTCGCAATGTAAATGTTCATGACTTTTATGATAATCTTTTGTCTGATATATACTCCATTCCACATAACAATTTGTTTTTTATATGTGGAGATTTTAATAGTAGATGTTCAAATATGGAAGATTTTATTAGAGGCATTGATGTAATACCGGAACGAAATGTGATAGATTTTTACAATAATAGCTATGGTGACATTTTTATTGATTTTTTAACAAATGCAAATTTATGTATTTTAAATGGAAGAAATTGTATTCGGAATGATTTTACATTTGTTTCGACGAGGGGCCTCTCAGTAGTTGATTATTGCTTAGTGCCATATGAACGACTTGTAGATTTTAGTGACTTCTCTGTTACCAGGGCAAGTGCACTAGTTGAATTGGCTGGTTGTGTTGGTACGATGGATATTAGAACTATACCTGACCATTCGTTGCTCTCCTGGAATATGTCTGTACATATGGATGATGATTCTTCGGGTGGTGTACCGCTGATCGATCGCACTAGAACTGACCAAGCACGCAAATCATATGATACTACTAGTATACCCGCTGGGTTTATGGCAGGTGCAGAGGTGTACTCTACATTGGAGCAGGCTATCAACAAATTAGAACATTCTGCACGGTCGCAATCCGATGTAAACACCATGTATAATATTTTCGTTAGTACATTGAAAGATGAAATTACGAGCAAATTACGCACTAGAACTATACTTCCGGGTACTAGCAATAGAAAAAGAAAGCATAGAAAACCATGGTGGAATGAAGATTTAACTGAAACTTGGGATAATCTATGTGCGATCGAGCGGCGGTATATAGCTATGAAGAGGTACAGTAATCCATCGGCCTGTAAGCAGGCAAGGCTCTTATTTCTCCAGAAACGCAAACTATTTTCAAAAATGGTACAAAAGGCAAAACGCAAACACCAAATTTTTCTCCAAGATGACCTTTTAAAAACACAGTCTGAAGACTCTAAGTATTTTTGGAAACAAATAGGAAAGATAGGTGTTGGTAATGAACGCCAAAAGTCAATTCCAATGGAGGTAGTTATGGATTCTGGAGAGATAAGCAGTGATGTAAACAATGTTGTAAATACTTGGAAAGATCGTTTCCAAGAGCTATATAACCCAGTATACCAAAATGTTGATAATGACAACTTGGATCTCAGCCATTTGCCAACTTACCCATGCACTCTGGACTATCCAATAACCATTGGTGAAGTACAAAGAGCTTTGAATATGGCCAAGAATGGTAAGGCAGCCGGTATAGACGAGTTGAAGTCAGAAGTATTGCAAAACAACTCCTCTCTAAAGGTATTGCATCGCCTGTTTAATGTTTGTTTTGATAGTGGTGTTACTCCCAGTAGTTGGTCTAAAGGTATAATTAATCCTATTCCGAAAAGCTCCACCACTGACCCACGTAACCCACTACAGTATCGTGGCATAACTCTTGCACCAGCTGCATATAAGCTGTATTGTAGGGTACTAAATGGAAGGCTATCAAACTGGGATAATGCAAATGGTGTTATACATGATGCACAAAATGGCTTTAGAAAAGGGCGGTCAACTATAGACCACATTTTGTCCTTAACATCTTTAATTGAGACGCGAAAACTAAGGAAGCAATCCACCTTTTGTGCCTTCATTGATTTTCAAAAGGCGTTCGACTCAGTTAACCGAGATATTCTTTGGTCAAAACTAAGTAAATTAGGAGTGTCCGGAAAGATTTTTCAAGCAATACAGTCGATTTATATGGATGTCCAGTGTTGCATTAGGGTAAACGGCATATCATCTGATTTCTTTAACGTTAATGTTGGTTTGAAGCAAGGATGTTTATTATCTGGTTTCTTGTTTAGTTTGTACATTAACGATTTTATCTCCTTGTCTACTTCACTGGGTATTGGTGTGAAAGTTGATAATGACTTGATATGCATACTAGCCTATGCTGATGACATTGTTTTAATTGCTGATAATGCACGTGACCTACAAAAATTGTTAGATCTACTAAGTGTTTGGACTGTCAACAATAAGCTTACTGTAAACCTTGATAAATCTAAAGTTATTCATTTTCGTACCCAGTCTGTTGCCTCTACTGATGCCATGTTTACACTGAATGGAAACAACATTGAAGTTGTTCAGCAATACACATACCTTGGACTTATATTATCAGAATTCTTGGACTATAATGTCATGGCCAAAGCAGTCGCAAGGTCAGCAGGTCGTGCATTAGGTTTACTAATTGCCAAATGTAAAGCATTCGGTGGCTTCCGATACGACACGTTTACTAAGCTTTATGATACGTTAGTAGCTTCTGTTATAGAATATGGTGCTCCTATATGGGGCACACGTGATTTTTCGTGCATAAATGCTATTCAAAACAGGGCATGTCGATATTTCATGGGTTTAGGCAAATATGCACCTAACCTTGCCGTAACTGGTGACATGGGATGGAAGCCACCGGGTGTTCGACACTGGAATAGAGTTTTTAAGCATTGGAATCGTTGTGTAACGATGGATCCAAACAGGGTAAACAAGAAACTGTTCACTTGGACATACATGTGCGCTCGTGGAACTTGCAATAACTGGGTGAAACGAATTTTCAGTCGTTCTGTAGTTTTAAATGTACATGATTTTACACCAGATGCTGTAGCAGATTTTATTTTTGACATACCGAATGTAGAGAATGCATTGTCTTCCGAATTTTTTGAAGATTGGAACTCTAAATTATTTCAAGACAGAGACGGTGTGTCCGGTGGAAATAAACTACGGACATACAGGTTATTCAAAACAATATACCAACCGGAAAGATATTTATTAAATAATTTACCATTTCCCCATCGGAGCGCACTTGCCAAGTTTAGATGTGGCGTCGCCCCCATAAGGATAGAAACTGGGCGTTACGAACGCATCCCTCTACAATCCAGAGTTTGTGTTCACTGTGATTCACACGGTGCACCCAACATAGTTGAATCAGAAATTCATGTGATTCTTAACTGCCCACTATACGATGATATACGCGAAAATATGTTAGCACACGCACGACTACAAGTACACAATTTTAATGAAT
>JBEVXV010001258.1:0-32152 GCA_040505915.1 Sedimenticola sp.
GTGGCCTGGTCAATAGTGAGACCATCGGTTCGGTAACACTGGCCAGCACCGGCGGCTATGACAGCACCACGGCCAATGCAGGGAGTTATGCAGATGATCTGGTGGCCAGCTCCGCCACCGGCGGCAGCTTCAGCACCGGCAACTACAGCATCACCTATGCAACGGGTGATCTGACCGTCGACCCCAAAGCGCTGAGCATTACCGCCAATGATCAAAACAAGATCTACGATGGCTTGGCCTACAGCGGTGGAAATGGTGTCAGTTATAATGGCTTTGTTGGTGGCGAAACCAGCGCCGTACTAGGAGGTTTACTAGCCTACGATGGCACCTCACAAGGCGCAATCATTACCGGCGATTATACCATCACACCCTACGGCCAGACTTCAAACAACTACTCCATGAACTATCAGGATGGAAGTCTGACCATTGAGGCCAGTCTGCCAACTCTACCGGTTGTAGATGACAGCTCTTTTGTCTCAATCGTTGCATTGGGTAGTAGCTCACTTACCGCAATGGTTGATCCCGCTCCGATTATTAGAGCCTCTGAAACTGCAGGAACCGCTGGCACTGCTGACCCCGCAGGGACCACTGGAACTGCTGAAACCGCAGGCACCGCCGAAACCACAGGCACTGCTGAAACCGCAGGCTCCGCAGGGACCACTGGCACTGCCGGGACCACGGGTACCACTGAGACCGTTGGGGCCACGCGGACCTCTGAAACCGCTGATACTGCCGGCACTGCCGAGACCACTGGCACTACTGAAACCGCAGGCACTGCCGAGACCACTGGCACTACTGAAACCGCAGGCTCCGCCGGGACCACTGGCACTGCCGGGACCACGGGTACCACTGAGACCGTTGGGGCCACGCGGACCGCTGAAACCGCTGATACTGCCGGCACTGCCGAAACCGCTGGCTTCGGTGGTGCCGCTGGCTTCGGTGGTGCCGCTGGCTTCGGCAGTGCCGCTGGCTTTGGCAGTGCTACTGTATTCGGCAGTGCCAGCAGTGCCAGCAGTGCCAGCGGTGCTAGCAGTGCCACTGGCACTACCGAAACCACAGGCACCGCCGAAGCCACTGGCACTACCGAAGCCACTGGCACCGCCGAAGCCACTGGCACCGCCGAAGCCACTGGCACGGCCGGAGCCACTGGCACCGCCGAGACCACAGGCACTGCTGAAACCGCAGGCACTGCCGAGACCACTGGCACTGCCGGGACCACGGGTACCACTGAGACCGTTGGGGCCATGCGGACCGCTGAAACCGCTGATACTGCCGGCACTGCCGGCACTGCCGAAACCGCTGGCACAACCGAGACCACTGGCTTCGGTGGTGCCGCTGGCTTCGGTGGTGCCGCTGGCTTCGGCAGTGCCACTGGCTTCGGCAGTGCTACTGTATTCGGCAGTGCCAGCAGTGCCAGCGGTGCCCGCAGTGCCACTGGCACTACCGAAACCACAGGCACCGCCGAAGCCACTGACACTACCGAAGCCACAGGCACTACCGAGACCACTGGCACTACTGAAACCGCAGGCACTGCCGAGACCACTGGCACCGCCGAAGCCACTGGCACCGCCGAAGCCACTGGCACTACCGAAGCCACTGGCACTACCGAAACCACAGGCACCGCCGAAGCCACTGGCACTGCCGAAGCCACTGGCACTGCCGAAGCAACTGGCACTGCTGAGACCGCTGGAGCCACGGGAACCGCCGAAACCACTGGCACTGCTGAGACCGCTGAAACCACAGGAACCGCTGAAACTGCCGGAACCGCTGAAGCCGGCCAGACCCCCAGCCCCGGCAGCACCGATGGGGGCGCATTTGCTGAAATCACCGCCGATGGCACAGTCACCCTCGTATTGAATGACGGCACCCAAGTGACAGGAATATCCATGCAGGGCACCAGCGTCTCTCTCTCTGGAGATACCCTGATTATCACCAGAGATACGTCTGCCGACTACACCCCGACAAACCAGGCAACCACCATGTCTGTGGTCATGATGGAGAATGGGGAAGCAACGGCATCCCAGGGTGATTATGTCATCACCGATGGGAATACACAGTTGACCACCAGCCCATTGGAAGGCAGCCCCAGTCCAATCTCAACACCGGGAGAAGTCATTGATACGATAGGGTTCAGCGCCACTGATGGTGCTGGCAACCCAATAACATTCAGCGCATCGATTACAGAGGATGGCGTCATTATCCAACCGCAGGGGCGCGTAGCGGCTGAATTGGTTGCCTCTCAGTCCGATCTGGTACTTGGGCTGGCCATGGTTGAACTTCAAAAGCAACCGGATTTCTCCGTTGATGATGTCGATACCGTTTACTTTGATACCACCCCAACCACGGATACTGGCGGGATCGCAGGCACAACTGGCACAACGGGCATCACCGGCACCTCTGGCATCGCCGGGACCACTGGGACCGTTGGAGCCACGGGAACCACTGGCACAGCTGAAACCACCGGAACCGTTGGTACTGCTGATACCGCTGGCACTGCCGAAGCAACTGGCACTGCTGAGACCGCTGAAACCACAGGAACCGCTGAAGCCAGTCAGACCCCCAGCCCCGGCAGCACCGATGGGGGCGCATTTGCTGAAATCACCGCCGATGGCACAGTCACCCTCGTATTGAATGACGGCACCCAAGTGACAGGAATATCCATGCAGGGCACCAGCGTCTCTCTCTCTGGAGATACCCTGATTATCACCAGAGATACGTCTGCCGACTACACCCCGACAAACCAGGCAACCACCATGTCTGTGGTCATGATGGAGAATGGGGAAGCAACGGCATCCCAGGGTGATTATGTCATCACCGATGGGAATACACAGTTGACCACCAGCCCATTGGAAGGCAGCCCCAGTCCAATCTCAACACCGGGAGAAGTCATTGATACGATAGGGTTCAGCGCCACTGATGGTGCTGGCAACCCAATAACATTCAGCGCATCGATTACAGAGGATGGCGTCATTATCCAACCGCAGGGGCGCGTAGCGGCTGAATTGGTTGCCTCTCAGTCCGATTTGGTACTTGGGCTGGCCATGGTTGAACTTCAAAAGCAACCGAATTTCTCCGTTGATGATGTCGATACCATTTACTTTGATACCACCCCAACCACGGATACTGGCGGGATCGCAGGCACAACTGGCACTGCCGTAACCACTGGCACAACTGACATCACCGGCACCTCTGGCACCTCCGGATCTGGTGCTGGGACTGACCATGACTGAGCTTCAAAAGAATCCTGGATTTGCAATTGATGATGTGGACGCTTTTTTCTTCAGTATGTAACCTTGAAAAGGCACTGATACTGGCCAATAAATGTTGCATAGGGCAATACCATGAAAACAAACGGATCAATCTGGCATAACAAATTCCTTCTAATCGGCTTGATTGCGGTTGCGGTCGTCGCTGTTTTCACCGTCTATTATTATTCCGGGAGTGGCCTGAAGAATGCTGAGCAGTCATTTGCCAAGGTGAAACAGGCACAGGGTGTTGTCCAGAAAATCAGTGGTCAGGGAGATACGCTTTCGGATATCGTCACAGGTGATCATCTGGCAATGGGGGAATCCATCAAGACAGGTCCGGACAGCAGCATGACCATTGAATTTACCGACCAATCCATAATGATGATCTCGGAAAACAGTCGGCTCTCAATGAACTCACTGTATCGATCCATTGACACAGGAGAAACGGATACGGTTGTTCGTTTAGACACGGGCAGCGCCGAGTCGAGGGTGACAAAGGCGAAAGGCTTCCGCGCCAGATACCAGGTTATAACACCTGCATTGCAACTGGCGGTCAGAGGCACCGTATTCGTTGTGAATGTAGATGGAGTCACCGGCACGACACGAAGCATGGTTATGGAAGGGACGGTAACCGCCAGTGGCGGTGGAAAAGATGTCGATCTGTCGGCAGGGCACGGTACCGTAGCCGAACCTGGAAAGCCGCCCAGTGAGCCGAGAGCCATGCTGGACGCCCCCGTACTAAAAACCATGGATAGCCTGATCAGGCGCCTTCCTCTGCACCTTGTCTGGGAACCGGCACCCAATGTGAGCCGTTATCATCTCCAATTACTTACGGGCTCCTCATTTGAAAACCTGATACACGATAAGGTCTATAGCGCAAATGAAGCCTTTCTGGACGACCTGCCGGATGCAGACTACAAAGTACGGTTGCGCGCTATAGATGAACAGGGCATAGAAGGGAAGAATGGCGCACAGCAGTTCACCCTGGATGCCCACCCGATCCCTCCCGAGATACAGTCACCAAAAAATGGCGATATTATCAAGCGCAAGAAAGCACGTTTCCTGTGGACAAATGCTCCAGAGGCCAATAGCTACCTTTTCCAGGTATCGGACAGCAAGGACTTTTCGAAAACCGTATCCCGGGTTAATAATCTGCTTGGCACCATGAAGGGTATATCGGTCAGACTGGCTCCGGGAGAATACTTCTGGCGCATTGCCAGTATCAATGAGGCCGGAGAACAGGGACCATTCAGTGAGGCACGACGATTCAGCGTGGCTGCCCGCAGCAGAAAGTGATACCGTCACTGTTCCGGCTGCATTGGCGTTTTGTTTCCACGGCCCTTGTAGAGACAGTATCCAGCGGCAATGAATCTAGCACTGAGACTGTTTTTGCAGCGGAAGGCCGAACCCACGGGACTGCAACCCGATTGTGCAGGAGAGTTGCAGCTCTGCGATAATAACCGAGAACAAAGATACCCGGGACGCTGAAATGCATATTGTCAAAAATAGCTGGTTTACTATAAGTGCAATACTATTGGCTTGGCTTTTATCCCAAACCGTTTTGCATCAATGGCTAGACAGGTGGGGCCGTGACTACCAACAGCTTATAGCCGCCGAAGAGATGTATTTTTTAGACTCGGTGGTTCTGGATATTGACAATTCCTCACTGAGAAAACTGGAACCACAATTTGGCGTATGGCCCTATAAGCGTGATGCCTATGCCGTACTCCTGGACTACTTGACAGAGAAAGGGGCATCCACGGTAGTCTTTGATATCCTTTTCGCGGAATCCAGGATGAGGGATGAGCGCTTTCGCGAATCCATCGCAAAAAATGGAAAAGCCGTATTTGTCGCCGCTGCGCCGACAACCCCAGTGCCCCTCTCAAACGAGGACTGGTCCAGACTGGAGGGGATGTCCTGGGGCAACAGTGATGACATACCTTCTATGCAACTCTCTTCCATTGTACTCCCAAACATTGACATCGTCGGCGGGGATCCAGAAAAAAACAAGGTTGGCATCATCACTGCCGCCGCAGATGAAGACGGTGTATTACGTTCCATGCCCTTGTTATACCGGTTGGGTAAGGTACTGCTCCCATCCATGCCGCTAAGGCTTATTAATGCCAAAACGGATAAGGCTGATGTCCAATTCAAAAAGGATGAAAACATCCTCTCCATTGGCAAGCGGCAGTGGCGGGTTGATTCCAAGGGGGCGCTTAAGCTCTATTTCCCAGAGAACTCAAACTCAATACTGACGCTCCCCTTTTCTGATGTTGCCGAAGCCGCCCTTGGCATTCATCCAGTGGAGTCGGATGATGAGTTCTTCAGAAATAAAACAGTTTTTATCGGTAGCACCGCCTATCTTTCCGATCGAGTGAATACCCCACGCGGCATGATGTCTGGCACTTATCTACTGGCCATTGCCAATGAGACCATGAAGCATGGCCTGTCGATAAAGTCAGACGACCGCCTCTGGAATAGCCTTCTAGTAATAATTGCCATCATACCCTGGTTGGTAATTGGCATCAGAAATCGCTTTTCTTCGGTGGAAATAGTGGCTGCCCCACTTGTTGCTATCACCTGCATCTATGCTATAAATCTTGGCTTACTCTCCTTTAAATCACAGCCTAGTGATTTTCTATTCCCGTTCGAAATTGTATTTTTTGGACTGTTCTTATCCATTGTTCACTACCAGATTGTGGTTAAAAGGCATAATCAGTTGCTTGCGATGCAGAATGAAAAACTGGTAACCGTTGCCAACACCGACCCGATGACAGAACTGTTCAATCGCCGAGCTTTTGAAAAGGCCTTTAATCAGGAGATGGAACGCGTTAAAAGGCATGGACATGAGTTGCCCTCTGTTGCAATCATGGATCTGGACCATTTTAAAAACGTCAACGATACCTATGGACATGATATTGGAGATGACGTTTTAAAGATTTTCGCCAATGTTCTAAAAAATAATGTCCGCGTTATCGACGTTCCTGCCCGTTGGGGTGGAGAAGAGTTTGTTCTGATATTGCCCCATACAAGCCCGAGCAACGCACTGGTTGTTTTGGAACGAATCAGGGTTGATATCAGCAAAAAGAAAATGCCAAGCCCTGCCGATGATCTTGTGGTGACTGTCAGCATTGGAGTTGCTGCTGTAAAAGATGAAAACGTCACTGCTGAGCAAGCTGTCAAAAATGCGGATAATGCGCTTTATGAAGCGAAAGATACAGGGAGAAATCGCATTTGCATGTTTAATGATAGCACAGCAGCAGAGACCTAACCCGGCACGGCGGCCCGGAACCAGTTATATCGCAGAGCACGACGTTTACAACCATTTCCAACAGCTTTGCCTATGGCTCTGTTACCAATCCAATACGGCGACAACCATCTCCGTAGTTATTATGAAAGAAGGGGAAACATCCATTTCAAAGGGTGATTATCTCGTTACAGACGGTGAAACACGGCTGACCACCCGCTCTTTGGGAAGTGGTTATAATGACATTCCTGCTCCTGGAAAGATCATCGATACAATAGAATTTAGTGCGATAGATGGAGCAGGCAACTCAATATTATTTCGAGCGTCAATGACGGAGGATAGTGTTATCGTCGAGCCACAAGGAGAAGTAGCTACTCAGTTAGCCGAAGCTCGATCAGATCTGGTGCTGGGAATGACCATGGCAGAGCTTCAAAAGAATCCTGAATTTGTAATTGGCGATGTGGATGCCTTTTTCTTCGGTATGTAACCTTGAAGATGTATTGAATACTGGCCGGTAAATACAGCATAGGGAAAAGCCATGAAAACAAACGGATCAATCTGGCATAACAAATTCCATCTAAGCGGCTTGATTGCAGTTATGGTCATCGCTGTTTTCACCAGGGTTCGGAGTCGATTGCCCAGATCCAAGTGGGCAATCGACTCCGGCCCTAAACCCATAGCGTTCTCTTGGGCTGCGATCGAATGTTCATCGTGCTTCAAAAAAGCACTCCTACAAAAATGGTGTTGAAAAAATGTAAGGGGGGGGGCAACACGGTTGTGTTACAAATATAGCGGTATGCTACTAAACTGGTAGTGGGATCGAATGATAATCAAAAAACAAAGATGGCGTATGTAGGGGAGTATGAGACCAAAGCGGGCAGAGAGGGGGGTATTGGCTAATAGACCAAATACCCTATCCATTCACTCCAGAAAAGAGGGGCAGGTGTTGGCTGGGTCAGTTTTTTACCTGTTTGCTCTCCTGCTCGGACTCTCTCTTATGGCTTTCGAGGTGGATGCTGCCAGCTCCGGCGAGCCCATCGAACCTCTGCCGCAAAATATTCAGCTGGACTCTGGGAAGATAGCCTTGGGTGAGCGCCTTTTTCACGATCCCCGCCTCTCGGGTAACAACACCATCGCCTGTGCCTCCTGCCATCCGATAGCCAAGGGCGGCATGGATAATATGCCTCACTCAGTGGGTATTAATGGGCAGCTTGGCATCATCAATACACCTACTGTTTTTAATAGCGGCTTCGCTTTCTCACAATTCTGGGATGGCCGTGCAGTGACGCTTGAAGAGCAGATCGAAGGGCCTTTTAACAATCCAATAGAGATGGACGGAGACTGGAGTGAGGTGATTTTAAAGCTGAGGAGCGATAGTGCCTATCGTCAGGAATTTACCCGCCTCTATTCCGGTGGTATTAGCCGGACCAACATCAAGGAGGCTATCGCGACCTATGAGCGTAGCCTGATCACGCCAAACGCCCCCTTTGACCGCTATTTGCGGGGGGAAAAAAATGCTATCTCAGCGGGTCAGAAGCGGGGTTACCAGCTCTTCAAATCCTATGGCTGCAGCTCCTGTCATCAGGGGCGGCTGGTGGGTGGGAATCTGTATGAAAAGATGGGCATAGTCCATGAGTACTTCACCGAAGAGAGAGCGGGTGGGGATGCTGATCTGGGGCGCTTCAGTGTTACTGGTGATGAGCATCATCGCCACCACTTTAAGGTTCCGTCACTGCGTAATATCGCACGTACTGCCCCCTATTTTCACGATGCGTCCGCCACTAAACTGAAACAGGCCGTGACTGACATGGGGTATTATCAGCTGGGCCTCACCCTGCCGGATGAGAGTGTCGCAGATATTGTCAGTTTTCTTCGCTCTCTTACGGGTGAACTGCCCGGAGTCAGCCGGTGAAGCAGAAGTCAATCGGCCTCAAATTGCTGTTCCGTGGGCTGCTGCTGTTGCTTCTGTTGGGGGCACTGGGCCTGCTCTATCTGGGCAGCCGCCCCATTGACCGCACTTTGCACACGCAGCTTCTACAGCAGATATACCTGCTGAAGACGGCCAATAGCCTGCTGAATGAGGAGCTTATTCAGACCAAAGCCAACATGCGCCCCCATTATGACCCACTGGTAGAGGCCATTACCCGTTTGGAGCGCTCTGCCAGCGAGATTCAAAGGCTTGCCGAGGGGAAATGGGGGGGCATATTGGATCGTTCCATAGTGGCGGTAAATGGGGTGATTGCCAGCAAACGTGCCAGAGTCGAGAACTTTAAGTCTCACCATGCGGTGCTGCGAAACTCGACACACTACCTGCCGCTGGTTACCGACCAATTTATCACTCAATTGAATTCTCAGGGGGAGGGTAACGAGAATCACCGCGCCGCACTCCACCTACTTAACAGCCTGCTCTCATTCAGTATTAACAGTGATCCTAAGCATGAGGCAGGAGCCCGCCAGTGGATGAAGATACTGGAAATAGTCCAGAGCGATCTCCAGCCAACCTCACAGGTCACGCTGGACAGCCTGCTGATTCATTCCCGGCTGGTGATGGAGTACACGAATGATGTAGACCAACTGATGGAGCAGGGGGCTCAGATACTCCTTGATGATGAGATCGACCGGATGCATCGCATCTATCAGCATTACTCTGAAGACCGTGATGCCGATGCTGCGCTCTATCGGACCCTGCTGTTTATCACCTCGGCCATACTACTGATCGCTGTGATCGCTGTTTTTGTAAAGTTGCAGCTTGCATCCACCACCTTGCGTCAGGCGATGACGGAGCTTAATTTTCAGAAATTCGCCCTCGACCAGCACGCATTGGTCAGTATCACCGATGCAAAAGGAGATATCACCTATGTCAATCAGCAGTTCTGTGAGCTGAGCGGTTATAGCTCAGAGGAGCTGATTGGCCAAAATCATCGCATTGTTAAATCTGATGCGCACAGCCGTGAGTTTTTTCGTGATTTATGGCGCACCATCGCTAAGGGTGAGGTGTGGCACGGGGAGGTGAAAAATCACACCAAAGAGGGTGGCTACTACTGGGTTAGCGCCACTATAGTGCCGTTTCTTGACGGACAGGGGAAACCGTTTCAGTACGTCTCCATCCGCACCAATATCACTGCCCGTAAAAGGATGGAGGTGGAGATAACCGAGAGCCGCCGTTTCCTTCAGGGCGTTACCGATAGTATGGGGGAGGGGATCTACGCACTCGATTCCGCTGGGCTCTGCACCTACCTCAATCCCGAGGCGGTTAAGTTGTTCGGCCACTCTGAGAAGGCGTGGCTGGGGCACAATATCCATCTTCTGGCCCATGATGACTGCATCCATGACGAAGGGGAGCAGGTTGTCGAGGATTGCCCTATTTTGCGTACAGTGAGCCGTGGTGACACTTTCCGCTCCGATAACGAGTGGTTTAAACGCCAGGATGGCTCTATCTTCCCTGCGGCGGTGGTATCGGTTCCTCTCCGTGACAGCGAACAGATTGTTGGTTCGGTAACAGTATTTCAGGACATTACCCTGCGTAAGCAGGCAGAGCAGGAGATGAGGGATGCGCAACGGATGGCCGAAGAGGCGAGTAAGGCCAAGGGTGATTTTCTTGCCAATATGAGCCATGAGATTCGCACCCCGATGAACGCCATTATCGGTCTCTCCCATCTGGCGCTGCAGACCGATCTCAATCCACGGCAGATGAACTACATCGAAAAAGTGCACCTCTCAGCCGAAGCGCTACTCGGCATCATTAATGACATTCTCGACTTCTCAAAAATTGAGGCTGGCAAGATGGATGTGGAGTCAGTCGACTTCCGCCTTGAAGACCTCCTCGATAATTTGGCCAATCTTATGGGGCTGAAGGCGGAGGAGAAGGGGCTAGAACTCCTGCTCTACACCGATCCGGAGGTGCCCAATCATCTGGTGGGAGACCCTCTTCGCCTTGGACAAATCCTGATTAATCTAACGAATAATGCCGTGAAATTTACCGCCGAAGGGGAGGTTGTGATCCGAATCAGCCTTAAAGAGACCCTGGGTGATCAGGTCAGGCTGGAGTTCTCGGTAGAGGATAGCGGTATCGGCCTGACAGCCGAGCAACAGGGGCGGCTGTTTCAATCCTTTAGTCAGGCCGACTCATCCACTACCCGCAAATATGGCGGTACCGGCTTAGGGCTGGCCATCAGCAAACAGCTGGTTGAGTTGATGGAGGGCGAGATATGGGTTGAGAGTGAAAAAGATAAGGGCAGCATCTTCCTGTTCAATGTCCTGTTGGGCCAGCAATCTTCCGGAGCTGAGGGAGTGGCGATTCCCCAGGGGTTGAATCTTGATGGCTTTCGGGTGCTGCTGGTGCATGATAACGCCAAGGCGCGTGAAGTCCTGGAGTCGATCCTGCACTCCTTCCACTTTCGACCAGAGAGCGTCTGTAATGGCGCTGAAGGTCTGGGGGCGCTGCAACAGGCGCTCGCTATTGGCGATCCTTACAAATTGGTACTGGTTGACTGGCAGATGCCGGGCATGGATGGAGTGGAGTTTAGCAACAGCCTCCACCAACTGCCGGGGATGGAGACCCTGCACACCATTGTCATGGGGAGCGCCACAGGGCGCGAGGCGCTGTTGACGGCGACCGCTGAGGTCCCGGCAAGCGCGGTACTGACCAAGCCGATCACCCCCTCCACGCTACTGGACTCGATCATGGAGATGTTCGGTGGCGGTACGCTTGAGCACCCACGGGCTGGCACCCGCCATGACGAGGAGATAGAGGCGATTAATCACCTGCGTGGCGCACACCTTCTACTGGTGGAAGATAATACAATTAACCAGGAGCTGGCGCTGGAGCTATTGGCCAATAACGATATCACCGCCGACCTTGCCGAAAATGGTCAGGAGGCACTTGATGCGATCAGCAGTAATCACTATGACGGTGTTTTGATGGATGTGCAGATGCCGGTAATGGATGGCTACACGGCTACACGCAAACTGCGTAAAAATGATGAATATCAATTACTCCCAGTGATTGCCATGACAGCCAACGCCATGGTCGAAGACCGCGAGCAGGCCAAAGCCGTCGGTATGAATGACTGCATCACAAAACCGATCAATGTCTGCGATATGTTTACCACCATGGCTCGCTGGATCACCCCATCAACTCCACTCACAGCTCGCCCCGATACGTCCCCTGATAAGATAGACACTGAGTTGGATCTCCCTGATATCCCCGGCCTCGATACGGTGGCGGGTCTCGCCACCACTCAGGGAAACACCATGCTCTACCATAAGCTACTGAGTAAGTACTTTGACAGTCGCCACGACTTTTGCAGTACCTTTCGGGAGGCGCTGGAGCAAGGCGATATTGAGACAGCAGAGCGGCTTGCGCATACCTTGAATGGAGTATCTGGCAATATAGGTGCGGTCAAGGTTCAGGCCGCGGCCAGTACCCTTGAGGCCGCGTGTAGTATGAAGCATGATAGAGCGCATCTAAATAGCCTGATGAAAGTGGTTGAGCAGCTGTATAAGCCAGTAATTGATGGCTTGGGTGATTGGTTGTCAGCCCACGCAGAAACAGAAGAAACAGAAAAAACAGAAAATATAGCCACCGACCCGGAGCGGGTCAGCGAGCTATTACAGCAGATGCGAGAACTACTCGACGATGATGATACCGATGCCTCCGAGCTGGTAGGTGAGCTGGTGCAAGCGACTGGTAGCAGCATTCAGACTGATCGCCTGACCAGGCTGATCGGCAACTATGATTTCAGAGCGGCACGGGAAGTGCTGGATGAGCTGATAGAGACTATGATGTAACAACAGGTCCAAACCCTGGTGGAGCACAAGCAGATGGGAAATATGGCGGCAAACAGGCAGACCGTTTTAGTGGTGGACGATGCGTCAGATAATATCGATATTCTGCGCGGCGTACTGAAGGCGGAGTATAAGGTAAAGGCGGCAACAAGTGGCGAGAGGGCGCTGGAGATTGCACAGGGGAAGGTGAAACCCGACATCATCCTTCTGGATATTATGATGCCGGTTATGGATGGTTATCAGGTGTGTCGCCAACTTAAAAATGACCTCACCACCCGGCAGATTCCAGTGATATTCGTCACCGCAAAAAACGATATAGAGTCTGAAGAGCGCGGTTTAAAGCTGGGTGCCGTTGATTACCTCTCCAAGCCCATCAGTCCGCCCATCGTCAAGGCGCGGGTGCGCACCCAACTGGCCCTCTATGATCAGAATAGGACGCTGGAGACAAAGGTACATGAACGCACCATTGAATTGAACGAGAGCCGTCTGCAGATCATCCGCCGCCTCGTGCGTGCTGCTGAGTACAAGGACAATGAGACCGGCCTCCATGTTATTCGCATGAGCCACTACGCTCGCGTGATTGCCGAAGCGCTTGGCCTGCCTCCGGAAACAGTTAATAACATCTACTGTGCGGCACCGATGCACGATGTGGGCAAGATAGGCATAGCCGATAAAATCATGCTCAAACCCGGCAAACTCAATGCAGATGAGTGGGCAATTATGCAGCAGCACACCACCTATGGCGCGGAGATTATAGGTGAACACCAATCCACGCTACTCACCCTGTCACGCTCTATCGCACTCAACCACCACGAGAGGTGGAACGGTGAAGGTTACCCCAATGGGATCGCTGGCGAAGATATTCCGCTGGAGGCGAGAATAGTCGCCATCGCCGATGTCTTTGATGCACTGACCAGTGAACGCCCCTATAAAGGAGCGTGGGTGGCAGAGAAAGCAATCGAAACCATAGAAAAGGAGGCCGGTCACCACTTCGACCCCCATTTGGTATCGGTGTTTATGGAGGCACTCCCCAAGATACTGGCGATTATGGCGAAATATGCTGAAGATCCATCTGAACCTTAGCACGGGGATTTGTCTGTAGGAACCCCGCCCTCGGGGCGATGGGATTTGCAGTGAGTGTGCGACGTTCATCGCGGCGGGGGCGCTGCACCTACGCAAGGATCTTTTTTACTCGTTAATAATATTGAACTGGGCTTCACCCCTCTTTTTGTCGATGCGGATCTCCATTACGCAGTTGGCGCTTGCGGTCAGCGGGTCATCGCCACAGCTGCAACCGCCGATCACTTCATTGAAGAATATGCCGACCTTGATAAAAATGCTCTCTCCATCATCGCTGCTTTTTAGCACAGTGACCGCAATATCGCTGTCATCGACGATACCGCCCTGAGTGGTGCCAAAATGTAGTGGCAGGGTGCCCGGTTTCAGGCTTGTCAGCTCATTTTTTAGGGTCTGGTTGAATGAATCGGTTTGCCAGTCACGCAGGGTGTTGATCAGTGTGGTCACTACTATTGCCTATATGTGGTAGGATGTATTGGGTGATATTAATCAATCAAGCATCTTTGATCCAATAATCGTGGTCTATCTACTCTTATGAGTCATTATTTTCATCAGCGGGTGGATGGCAGCTCCTGGGATCTACCCTTGGGAAAAATCGTCTGTGTCGGACGTAACTACGCAGACCATGCTAAAGAGCTGAACAATCCGATACCGAAAGAGCCGCTGCTCTTTATTAAACCGGCAACGGCTGCGGTGTCGATCTCTCAGCCCATTACCATTCCTCAGGATCAGGGTGAGTGTCACCATGAACTTGAGCTGGCGATACTGGTGGGGCGTGAGCTGAAAAATGCCACACCGGCCATGGTGCCAGGTGCTATTGCTGCCGTTGGCCTGGGGCTGGATCTGACCCTGCGCGATGTTCAGTCCCGCCTGAAAGAGAAGCGGCATCCGTGGGAGCGGGCGAAGGCGTTTGATGCCTCTTGTCCCCTGTCTGCGTTTGTTGAGTCTGCTGGTGTTGATCTGGCCTCGCTCTCTCTACAGCTCTATCGCAACGATCTACAGCAGCAGTCAGGCAACACCCGGGATATGCTTTTCCCGGTGGTTGAGCTGCTGGTCGATATCAGTCGTGTGTTCACCCTGCTGCCAGGAGATCTGGTGATGACCGGCACCCCCGCAGGTGTCGGCCCATTACAGTCAGGTGATCGGCTGCATGCCAAGCTTGGCAGTCTGCTCTCGGTGGAGACGCAGGTGGTTTGAGGTGAGCCCTTTCGAGCGGGCACCCAGTAGGGTAACTTCTCAATAACCCAGTGCAGATGGATAACTTTCAGGTGTTACTGCACCCCTACGGCACGGACTTTTAGAGAAGTACACTCTTAAAAAATACCAACGGGACCATGGAGCGGCACCCACGCCACGACGAACCTGCTCATCCGCTTCTCTTGCGCTTCTTCCCCCTGTCAGCAGGGCATAGAGGCGACCAGCCCTCTGTTCTTGGTGTCTTCCAGTGTGTTCGCGGCATGACTACCGCCAGAGTTTGCTTTGTCAGGGCATTAATACCCCTTCTTGCGACAGGGAAGTCAATTGACTTTGTGGGTTGAAATTTCTACCCTTTTATATACATCCCGCATCACTGCTGTCCCGTTAACTTTGTAGTATGTTGCAGTAACTCTTTTGGTGGAGGTGTTTTTTAGGGCGCATATATCAACAGCAACATGACATACTGCAATAGAACATTCCCTCTCCCTATGAGGGAGAGGGTCAGGGTGAATTAAATCAACGGCTTATCTATAGATCCCCCTCCCCCCAACCCTCCCCCCAAAGGGGAGAGGGCGTTAACGGGACGGCAGTGTCCCCGCATACTGGATTAGCATCTAACAGAAGAACTTAGGAGAAAACCATGACTAGATGGTGGAGTGCAGTCTTCCAGACAGCAGTTATTACCTTAAGTCTCGCAACCACCATGGCCAGTGCGGGAGATTGCGACCCGGAGGCCATGGAACAGAATCTTGTAGGTTGTGGATTTGATTTTGTCTGCATTGGTCGGGTTACCGCTGAATTTAATGCGGGATGCATGGGGCAACCAGCCACCACCGAAACCTCTCCTGAAATGCCCTCAGTGCCGGCAACGGCTGACGAGGAGATGGACAGGCGTATCGCAGAGTGCGGCATGGATCTGGGTTGTCTGTCGCGCCTCATGCAAGAGGCGGCTCAGGGTGGCGCAAATGCGGTGCAGGCGGCCCAGGGGCCCGCTACAACCGGCATGCCTTCCGCAATGGAAGAGATGATGCAAAACATGCAGGGCTGTGGCAATGACCCCGACTGCCTGCGGAATCTTCAGCAACCGGGAGGCGATGGGTCCTCCGGCTCTGCCGGTGGAGGTGGCCCGGACTTCGACACCACATCCCGAATAGGTGAAAGCACCATTCTTCCGGCCTCCTGGCTGCAGAGCTACCAGGAGGCCCTGGTAAGTTGCGGCAATCGTGCCGAATGCCTGATGGCGTTATTCATGGGTGCTGGGCAAAGCAAGGTTAACACCCAGTGCGGCAACAACATGATGGATCCACAGACCGCCATCTGCAAAAGCGCAGCCCTTGCTGAACTCCACATTGAACAGGCTATTGCCCAGCAGAGATTGAGACAACAGAACATCACGTCCGGCCGGGGCGCCACCCCTGCTGAAGAGGCTACGCCCTCAACAACGCCCGCTGAACCGACTACAGAGGCAGGCACTCTGAATGGCACGGTCAGTCTGCTCAATGCGCTTCCCGAGATTTCCCAAAACCGGGTCAACCAGATACTCTCCCGCTGGGAGATCCGCCTGGAACAGCGCATACAGCAGGAGGGGCGTGACAAGATCGCCTCGGCTGCCTCGGCCTATCCACTGGAATCAGATCCAGGCACCCCGCCCCTGACCTATGAAGAGACGGAAGACGACAGTAGCGTCAAGATCGATGCAAAACCCACCCGCCGCGACTGGGCCTACTCCCTCATCGGAACACTGCTCACCGATGCCGGCATGGAAAAGGGGGGCACCGATGGAGACCTACTGCTCAACAGTGCCCTGTGGAGCCTGATTCAGGCGGCAAAACTGAAGCCGGAAGCCGTACATTTCTCCAACATCGGCTTCCACCTCAACCTCAGGGGCAAGGTTGACGACGCCCGCGACATCCTTATTCACGCGAGAAAGCTGGAGCCAAAAAACGCAGATACGGATAACAACCTCGCCTACAGCTACTCCGCACTGGACAACAGGGAGATGGCCGAAGCCCTGCAACAAAATGCCGTTCGCCTCGATCCCCAGAATGACCATATCCGCTCACGCCTGAACGCCATGCTCGGTCTGGACGAGAGCACGGCCTCCCACGCCCATGGCGGCGACTTCGGCGAGGCCTTCTTCCGTCTCAGCAAACGACACGCGCTTCGGGAGTACAGAGCGGGTGCTGAATGGCAGAAGGAGCGGGATCTGGCCAGGAAAGGAGCCTTCGGCGGCACCCCGCCCGTTCCCGGCGCGTACACCTATTACAAAGAGCAGGTTCACGACATCAATGGTGACTACAGGGCCTGTGCCGAGAGTGCACCCAAGCCACTTCGCGGCTGCCCCCACGGGGCCTTCATCCTCCACCCGGACTGCAAGAATGCACCGGATCCCGAGCAGGTGGAGCGCCGCCGTCACAATCGCAATACCGTGCTATGCGAATGCCAGAACAACTACATAGCAGATAAAGCAGATGCCATCACCGCCTACCTGAACGCGAGCGTCCAGACCTGGCAGGACTACGAGAAGAGCTGGTGGCCACGACTAAACGGGTACCTGAAACAGTGGTCGAAGGACATCAGAAACGTCAACGCCCTCTACCCTGCGGGATCGTTTCACTACCCGCTGGAGTCTGCCTACTGGGGCTGGGTCAATGAATTTCACGAAGATTCAACCGAGGCATGGGGTGATGACATCCCCGACATCTACAACCGGTGGAATGACCTGAAAGTAAAAGCCCTGAAGGCAAAGACCTGTAAGAGCCGCCTCCCTCCGCTGGAGAAGAAGCCGAAGCCGCCGCTGGAGAAGCCGCAGGAGAAAACCACGACCTACGGTATCAATCTAATTGTCTTCAAAGTCGAGATCGGCATGAACGGAGACTTCAAGGCCGCCTTCGATCTGGGGATCATCAAAGGCGGCTATGAAAGAAACGCCGCCACCAACGGCCACAAGTTCACGGTCGGATCAGGTCCCATCGATGTCTCTTACGACACCAATACCGCCAACGGCAGGAACCATGGGGTGACTATGACCGTCGGCGCCAACTTCTTCAAATTCATACCAGGCGTCGGGGGAGTGGCGGGGGATTTTGCAGGCAAGTTCATCTCCCTCGGGTCAAAGCACCAAGTGAGATTGAGCACGGATGGGGGGTACAGTCATACCACAAAGGTGGAGAGCCAGCTGAAGATCGGCTATTCCGTTCAAGAGGTTCCGGGAACACGTATGAATAATTAGCCAGGGCGCTACCTCCCAACCCAACGGCCTTGATTCGGCCAATTCTATCTGGCAGGCACATCGCTCAGATCAAGGCCTGAATCCATCTTCTGGCGGGTCTCTGCAACAAACCGTTTAGTTCCAAGATAGACTTGCTCTGATAGGTGTAGATGGATAACTTTCAGCTGGGTGCAGTGACACCTTTTTAGTACGTACAGCAGCGGGGATGCTGCTGTGAGCGTACAGAGACCTATTCACCGCTTCTCCTGAAAAGGTGTTACTGCACCTCTGTGGCACGGATTTTTTTGAATAGTTACCTAGGAGTCTGGCTCGCTTCAGTTTCCACCATAGAGGTTGACTCCAGCCACCGCAAAATCACCACGTCGATTGGTGATGGCAAACTGCTTGAAGGGGTAGCGGAATGAGTGGTCGCGGGCTTTGATCAGCGAGTTGCCGTCCAGCAGCACTTCAATCTGGCCATTGGCATCGCGTCGCCACTGAATCTGGTGGCTGTTGCCATCACTGATGTCGTCGATATCGATCCTGTCGATGACTCCGGTGCGACCACTGCGTCTACTCAGCAGTTCAATCGATGCCTTGCGGCCGGTATAGAGCACCAGCCGGTAACCCGAGTTACCCTCCACACCTTGATAGAGCCCAAACTCAATTTGCCCCTCCTCGGTAGGGGCATTATGAACAGAGATCTCCATTTCTGCGGCGAAAATGCTGGGGATGGCCAGTGGCAGCTGGATCTCAGCGGGTTGGTAGGGATCCTCCTTTGGGGGCGGGGGCGTGGCCTGCTGCTGCCGATTCCTCTTCCGCATTGTGCTCTGGAGTAGCGCCCCTAGCAGCGCCTGACCTAAATCTTCCTGCCGTTGTTGCGGTTGCTCCGGCTTAGGTTCAGCCACCGCCTGTTGGCGGCTGCGGGAGCGAAGCCCTAGGCGGCCATCCACCCAGAACTGACCTGAACGGACCTGCCATGTGGGGTCCTGCTGGAAGTCTCCATCAGAGAACTCTTCCATCAACAACTGATCGCGCCAGGGCCAGTTGTAACGCTCGACCAGCTCCTCCAAGGCGCTGAGCAGCCAGCGGTCGGCCGCCCGCTCATTGCGGGCCTTTTCGGTGATTCCTTTCAACTGGTCTACCAGGGTTTGTAGCTGCTCGTTTTCTGAATCGACGGCGTAGCTTGCAGTGGTAGCGGTTACGAGAAACAGCAGAAGCGTGATGACGGTGATACGCATGGCGGGGTTTCCTCTCATTATTGTCGTTCCATTTCAGTACACTAGCGCCAATAATTCAACCGCTAAATCTGTGATTTATTATTTATATTCTGTATATGGTGACTATTTTGGCATGGTTTAGGCCTGTGGGTGAGTATATTTGGCGCTTTGGAGGAGGTAAATGGTCAGATCGGGTGGTGAGTTTGCTCCTCAAGGTGTTAAAATGTTCGTCTTTTTTCGATTTTACCGGGGTAGAGAGATCATGTTCAGCAAAGATATGCAGATTGGCGGTTATGACGACGAGCTGTGGGCGGCTATCGAGGGAGAGGTGTGCCGCCAGGAAGAGCATATCGAACTGATTGCATCGGAGAACTACACCAGCCCACGGGTGATGCAGGCCCAAGGCTCTGTCTTGACTAATAAATATGCAGAGGGCTACCCCGGCAAGCGCTACTACGGTGGCTGTGAGTATGTAGATAAAGCCGAGCAGATGGCGATTGATCGCGCCAAGCAACTGTTTGGTGCAGATTACGCCAATGTTCAGCCCCACTCCGGCTCCCAGGCCAACGCGGCCGTCTACATGGCGCTCTGTGCCCCTGGTGATACTGTGCTGGGTATGAGTCTGGCCCATGGTGGTCACCTTACTCACGGTGCCAAGCCGAACTTCTCCGGCAAAATCTATAATGCGGTGCAGTACGGACTGAATCCAGAGAGCGGTGAGATCGACTACGACGAGGTGGCAAATCTCGCCCGTGAGCACAAACCAAAGATGATTGTTGCCGGCTTCTCCGCCTACTCCCGTGTAATCGATTGGCAGATTTTCCGTGACATTGCAGACGAAGTGGGCGCTTACCTCTTTGTTGATATGGCCCATATTGCCGGTCTGGTAGCGGTGGGTCTCTATCCCAGTCCGGTACAGATTGCCGATGTTACCACCACCACCACCCATAAGACTTTGCGTGGTCCCCGTGGCGGTCTGATCCTGGCCAAGAGCAACGAGGCGATTGAGAAGAAGCTCAACTCCCTGGTCTTTCCTGGTACTCAGGGTGGCCCGTTGATGCACGTTATTGCCGCCAAGGCGGTCGCCTTCAAAGAGGCGATGGAGCCAGACTTCAAGGTCTACCAGCAGCAGGTCATTATCAATGCCCAGGCGATGGCCCAGGTATTTATCAGCCGTGGCTACGATGTGGTCTCCGGCGGAACCGATGCTCATCTGTTCCTGGTCAGCTTTATCGAGGCGGGTCTTACCGGCAAGGATGTGGATGCCTGGCTGGGTGCCGCCAACATCACCGTCAACAAGAACTCGGTACCCAATGACCCCCAGTCACCCTTTGTCACCAGTGGTATCCGCGTTGGTACCCCGGCGCTGACTACGCGTGGTATCGGTGAGGCCGAGGCGGCGGATCTTGCGGGCTGGATGTGTGATCTGATCGATAGCCGTGGTGATCAGGCGATGATCGACCAGGTGAAAATCAAGGCTCTTGAGCTGTGCAATAGCCATCCCGTCTATAAATAGCAGGACGTAACTGATGCGATGCCCCTTCTGCGGCGCACAGGATACCAAGGTCGTTGACTCCCGCCTCTTTGGTGAGGGTGATCAGGTGCGCCGCAGACGGGAGTGCGCTGTCTGCAAAGAGCGCTTTACCACCTATGAGTCCGCCGAGTTGAACCTGCCGCGAGTGGTGAAGCAGGACGGTAGCCGCGTTCCTTTCGACGGCCGCAAACTGGCGGCAGGGATGATGAGAGCACTGGAGAAGCGTCCAGTAGGCACCGAGCAGGTGGATGATGCGATTAACCATATTCGACGTAGACTGCTGGCAACAGGGGATCGCGAGGTCCCCTCCCTACAGGTAGGTGAGTGGGTGATGGACGAGCTGCGCAAGCTGGATCAGGTGGCCTATGTCCGTTTTGCTTCGGTCTATCGCAAGTTTGAAGACGTTAACGCCTTCCGTGAAGAGATCGAACGCCTGGAGACGCAGCTCCCCCCTGAGGCCAGGCGGCATCAGCTTGATCTGCTGGATGGGGGTAAAGACGATTGAGTGCGGTTGATGACAGCCGCGCTATGGCTCGAGCCTTACGCCTTGCCGAGCGGGGGCTTTATACCACCCATCCCAACCCCCGGGTCGGTTGTGTTTTAGTGCGCGATGGCGAGGTTGTAGGTGAGGGCTATCATCGCCGGGCTGGCGGTCCTCATGCCGAGCGCTTTGCGCTGGCTCAGGCCGGTGATTTGGCGCGGGGTGCTACCGCCTATGTCACTCTGGAGCCCTGTTGTCATCAGGGTAGAACCCCTCCTTGCACCGCCGGATTGATTGAGGCGGGGGTGAGTCGGGTCGTGGCGGCGATGCAGGACCCCAACCCCCTGGTGGCGGGCAGAGGGTTGGCGCTGCTCTCTGAAGCTGGGATGGCTGTCGAACAAGGGCTTATGGAGGCGGCGGCGAGAGCCCTCAATCCCGGTTTTGTAAAGCGCATGACAGTGGGGCGTCCCTATCTCCGCTGCAAGCTTGCGATGAGCCTGGATGGGCGCACGGCGATGGCCAGTGGTGAGAGTCAATGGATTACCGGCAGGGAGGCGCGAGCTGATGTACAGCGACTACGCGCCCGCAGTGATGCCATTGTCACCGGCATCGGTACGCTGCTGGCAGATGATCCGTCAATGAGTGTAAGAATCGATTATGAGCGGCTTCCGGGTGTGGAGTCGGCGGGTGAACTGCACCAGCCGATGCGGGTGGTGCTCGATCCTCGGCTGGCGATGCCGGCGGATGCTAAAATGCTCAAGCTGGCGGGTCGAACTCAGGTGATATGCAGTGGTGAACCGGGATCGGCAGGGGCTGCGGTGGTGGCTGCCGGTGGCGAGGTTTTCTCCCTGCCGGGTGATGAGCAGCGGGTAGATCTCAACGAACTGGTAAAGCACCTCGCTGGTCAGGAGATCAACGAGGTGTTGATTGAAGCAGGGGCGACTCTTGCGGGCGCGGCCTTGGCTGCCGGTATTGTTGATGAGCTGGTGATCTATGCGGCCCCCCATCTTATGGGTGACGGCGGGCGTGGGCTGTTTCATCTGCCGGGCCTTGAGCGAATGCAAGACCGTATCGAGCTGGAGTTTAGTGATGTGCGGATGGTTGGCAGGGATTTGAGGATTACCGCCAGACCTGTCACCTAAGATAGATAGCAGAAATCATGCGCGATGTTTTTATGTAGGAGCGGCGTCCCGCCGCGATGTTAGCAACCGGACCGATAAGATGTTCACAGGTATTATTCAGGCTGTCGGCACTATCGCCGCTATGGAGTCCCGTGGCGGCGATGTGCGGTTGCGTATTCAGAGTGCTGGCTTGGCCCTGGCAGACGTGCGGCTGGGCGACAGTATCGCCAGCAACGGTATCTGTCTGACGGCGGTTGAGTTGCCGGGAGATGGCTTTGCCGCCGATGTTTCCCGCGAGACCCTGCTGCACAGTACCCTGGGTGGATTGAAAACCGGTAGCCGGGTCAATCTGGAGAAGGCACTGACCCTCTCTACTCCTCTCGGCGGTCATCTGGTTAGTGGTCATGTTGACGGTGTCGGTCAGATAGTGGATCGGTGGGAGGATGGCCGTTCCATTCGTTTCACCGTCGAGGCACCCGCTGAGCTGGCTCGCTATATCGCCCACAAAGGTTCAATCTGTGTCGATGGTGTCAGTTTGACGGTCAACCGGGTGGAGGGGCATCGTTTTGACCTTAATATCGTCCCCCATACGATGGTAGAGACCGTCATGGTCGATTACCGCAGTGGCACCCAGGTAAATCTGGAAGTGGATCTGATCGCCCGCTACCTGGAGCGGTTGCTGTTGGGTGAGGCGGCGGCGGTTCCCGGACGGGACGCACCCTCCGGTATCGATATGGCGCTGCTGGCAAAAAGCGGATTTATGCGCTAATTTCCCCCTTTTTTTGTTCATCCGAGCTCTGGCGCTTGGGTGTCGGCTGCGGGTTTGTTAAACTTCGCGGTTCATTTTTGTATGCGCTATGGGCGCAGTAGTGATTATGGCATTCAATACGACTGAAGAAATTATAGAAGATCTACGGCAGGGCAAGATGGTTGTCATCATGGATGATGAAGATCGTGAAAACGAAGGCGACCTGTTGATGGCGGCGGAGATGGTGACCCCGGAAGCGGTCAACTTCATGGCGCGCTACGGGCGTGGTCTGATCTGCCTGACCCTCACCAAGGAGCGCTGTCAGCAACTGCGGCTGCCTTTGATGGTGGATGTTAACGAGGCCCAGTATTCCACTAACTTTACTGTTTCGATTGAAGCGGCTGAAGGGGTCACCACCGGCATCTCTGCGGCAGATCGTGCGGTCACCGTTCAGGCGGCGGTGAAAGAGGATGCGCTGCCCCAGGACCTGGTGCAGCCCGGACATATCTTCCCGCTGATGGCTCAGCCCGGTGGCGTGTTGGTGCGCGCAGGCCACACCGAAGCGGGGTGTGACCTAGCCCGTCTAGCAGGCCTCGCGCCAGCGGCTATGATTGTCGAAATTCTCAATGAGGATGGCACCATGGCGCGCCGTCCCGATCTGGAGAAATTTGCCGAAGAGCACGATCTTAAGATGGGTACCATCGCTGACCTGATTCACTACCGTGTTAGTAATGAGAAGACTATTGAGCGTGTTAGCGAGTGTATTCTGCCGACGGATTATGGTGATTTCCGCCTGATCGCTTACCAGGACAGTATCGACAATGAGTTGCACTTGGCGCTTGTGCTGGGGGAGGTTGAGGAGGAGACGCCCGCCCTGGTGCGTGTACATATGCAGAATACGCTGTGTGATCTCTTCTCCACCAGCCACAAGGGCTGCAGCAGTTGGCCGCTGGCGAGTGCCATGAAGCAGATCGCGGAAGAGGGCAATGGGGTTATCGTGCTGCTACGCAACCACGACAGCAGCCGGGATATTCTTCAGCGTATGCGCGACTTTCAGGTTCATGGCAAAGAAGATCCAATCCCCCAGCGAGAGACACCTGCGCACCTGCGCACCTTCGGTATTGGTGCCCAGATTATCGCCGACTTGGGTGTGCGCAAGATGCGGGTGCTGAGTGCGCCCATGAGTATGCATGGCATCTCCGGTTTCGATCTTGAAGTGGTAGAGTATGTCAACTGTAAGTAAATTCCGGTTTGCGTCGTTTGATTACAAGCACTAATCGTTATCGCTGTTTATAATTTGATCAACGAACAGGTCTCTGACCTGTCGAGAGTAAGGTCTGAACAATATGGCAATTAAAACCATCGAGGGCGCACTGACCGTCCAAAATTCCCGCTTCTGCCTGGTTGTGGCGCGTTTCAACAGCTTTGTTGTTGAGAGCCTGCTGGAAGGTGCTGTGGATGCACTTAAACGTCACGGTGCGGAGGATTCAGATATCACCATCATCCGTGTACCGGGTGCTTTTGAGATGCCCCTGGTATTGGAGAAAGTCGCCGCCAAGGGTGATTATGATGCCATCGTCGCCCTGGGTGCTGTGATCCGTGGTGGCACCCCGCACTTCGATTTTGTTGCCGGTGAGTGCGTCAAAGGTATGGCCCAAGTGACCCTAAAGCACCAGATGCCGATCGCTTTTGGTGTACTGACCGTTGATACCATTGAACAGGCGATTGAGCGTGCCGGTACTAAAGCCGGGAACAAGGGTGCAGAGGCGGCGATGTCTGCTGTCGAGATGGTTAATGTACTGCGCCAGATCGCTTGATGAGTAAAAAACGCACCCAGGCTCGTCACCATGTAGTTCAGGCGGTTTACCAGTGGCAGGTGACCGGTCAGGATATCCGCGATATCCATAACCAGTTTCTCTCCGAACAGGATACCGGTACCTTTGAGCTGGCCTATTTCGATACGCTGCTGCACGGCATCCCGAATCATCTCAGTGAGTTGGATGAGCATCTCGCTCCCTGTCTCGACCGCTCGATCGAGAGTGTTGATCCGGTGGAGCGGGCGATTCTTCGCTTGGGGGCGTTCGAGCTGATACATCAGCCTGAGGTTCCCTACCGGGTGGTGATTAACGAGGCGGTGGAGTTGGCCAAGGTGTTCGGTGCCGAGCAGGGCCATCGTTATGTCAATGGTGTACTCGACAAGCTGGCGCAGCAGGTGCGTAAGAGCGAGATCAAGCCAAAGAAATCCTGATCCAGGTGGTGCAAGTTAATCGTTGTAGGAGCGCTTTCTCAAAGTGATGGGTTATGCGTAGGAGCCCCGCCCTCGGGACGATGGGATTTGCAGGGAGTGCGCGACCTTCATCGCGGCGGGGGCGCCGCTCCACCTGCAAGCCTTTCGGGCAGCTCTCCTTGCACTAAATAGTGATATCGCTCTCCAGTCTCAGCGCTTTTTATGCCATTATCTCTCCCATGGCACTCTCCGAGTTTGAACTGATCCGCAGCTACTTCTCCCATACTGGCCCGCGTCGCGATGATGTGGTGCTGGGGGTGGGGGACGACTGCGCACTGCTGCAGCCACCTTCCGGTATGCAGCTGGCTGTAAGCATCGATACCCTGGTCGAAGGGGTACACTTTTTTCCTGGAACGGATCCTGAATCATTGGGCCATAAAGTGCTGGCGGTCAATCTTAGCGATCTGGCTGCCATGGGCGCACGACCCGCCTGGGTGACCCTTGCCCTGACACTGCCACACAGCGACGCATCCTGGCTCGCCGGTTTCAGCCGAGGCTTTTCTGCATTGGCCAGACGCTATGGTGTTCAGTTGATAGGTGGGGATACCACTTCCGGTCCACTCAATATCTCAGTCCAAGTGCACGGTTTTGTTGAGCCAGGTAAGGTGTTGCGCCGTGATGCAGCTCAACCGGGTGATCTTATCTACGTCACCGGCAACCTGGGCGATGCTGGACTGGCCCTGTTGCATACTCAGGGAGGTTACCCTATGGATGCGGGTGCCGAGGAGGTGATGCTGTCCCTGGAACGACCTGAACCGAGGGTGGATATAGGCGTTGCCGTGGCGGGTATTGCGGCTGCCGCTATCGATATTTCAGATGGGCTGTTGTCCGATCTAGGCCATATCTGCCGTGCCAGTGGTGTCAGCGCTACCTTGCAGTTGACACAGATTCCCCTTTCAATCGCAGTGCGGGCTTATATCGAAGAGGGGGGTGATTGGGCGATGCCACTGGCCTCAGGTGACGATTATGAGCTCTGCATTACGGTGCCCCAGGAGCGGCGTGAGACGTTTGAGTCCCTTGCCAATAAATTTGATGTTGAGCTGACACAGGTGGGTACGATAGATGAGGGCAGTGGTGTGCGGGTTGTCGCTGGCAGTGGTGAAGCGGTCACTGTAACGCGCCAGGGATTTGAGCACTTTTATGACTGATCAAGGCCCCGACTGGAAAAATCCAATCCACCTGCTCGCCTTTGGCTTGGGGTCGGGTGCGGCCCCCAAAGCGCCGGGCACCTTTGGCACCTTGGCAGCTGTGCCGCTCTATCTGTTGATGCAACCTCTTGCGCCCTGGATTTACCTATTGCTGGTGGCTCTTATGTTTGCTCTGGGCGTCTGGCTCTGTGACCGTACCTCAAAAGATCTGGGGGTGCATGACCACGGCGGTATTGTCTGGGATGAGTGGGTCGGTCTGCTTGTGACCCTGTGGTTGGCACCATCCGGCATTGGCTGGCTGGTGATGGGCTTTCTCCTCTTTCGTTTTTTCGATATTCTCAAACCCTGGCCCATCGGCTGGCTTGATCGTCAGGTGGCGGGTGGTTGGGGTATTATGTTGGATGACCTGTTAGCCGGTCTCTATAGCTTTGTTCTGTTGCAGCTGGGTGTATACCTGTTGCGGTAATTGTGCCAAATCCAGGGAGGTGTTATGCGCCATAGCATGAACTCTTTTTTTTCACCCATCTATCTACTCTTTTTTATTATGCTTTTTGTCAGTAGCCATGCTGCTGCCGGACTTGAGCCGGGTAATAAGTTTGGCGATTGGCTGCATGAGTGTGAGACAGGTAGCGATGATAAGCCGATTTGCGCCTTAACTCATACGGTGACCTCCAGCGATGGAGAGGGGACACTTCTCAAGCTGACGATCCGTAAATTGGGAAAGGAGCAGAAGCCGGTATTGGTGGCGCTGGTACCTCTGGGTATCTACCTCCCCTCCGGTGTTGTTGGTATGGCCGATGCCAGCCCCCAGTTTTCACTGGTGCTACAGACCTGCACCGTTTTGGGGTGTGAAGCGATCTTTCCAATGAATCCCAAACAGTTGTGGCGGTTGAAAGCGGGCAAGCAACTGGTGATTGGTTTCAAAGCCCAGCGTGGCTCATCTACTGTGACTCTGTCTATCTCTTTGGCGGGTGTCTCAGAGGGGTTGCTGGCGATGGGCTGGAGAGGTTGGTAAGGCTAGGAGCCTGTAGGAGCCGCCCCAGGGTGAAAGTGTGCAGCGTTCATCGCGGCGAGGGTGCTGCTCCTGAGTCTTCCTTCGATCCGGCTCAAGCTACCAGCTAAATCCAAGACCGGCATTGGTGGTTGTATTGCCGTGGCTTCTACCGATGGCGGTGGAGAATCTCATACTGTTTCCAATGTTTGACTTGAAGCCGATAGCCAGCGCCTCTTCCCCGGCATAGTGTCCCAATCCCACACCCAGTGAGTAACGTTTCCCTGGGATAGGTTCGGGGATGGCCGCCAGGGCGGCGACTGAAGCAATCCCCGAGTAGGCGCGGGTCGCCACGCCGTTTAGCTGACTTCTATTGACGGCATCAAAGTGGTCAACACCATTAGCAACCCCGGTGACTTTTACAGGGCCTGAAGTAACGCTGTCACTGAAGGTGGCACCATTATCGTCAAGAGTGATGGTTGTTGAGTTGCTGCCGCCACTTAACTCGGTCTCTGTTTCAGATACGGTGAGCCCATGGGTATTGCCACTGCTGTTGGTGACGGTCACTGTGGCTTGGGTGTTCGATATACTTATATTACCCCGCCCATCTGTGGTGTTGGCGTTGTCATCGGCAGTGATAGATATCTCGTTATTGGCGCCACTGATCAATACGCTGTTGTTGCCGTTGGTGATACCTGAGTTGGCAATGGGGTTGAAGGTGGTGATGGTGCCGTTAACCGTCAGATTGCCGTTAATGGAGGTGCCGGTGGTGGCATCGACGGTCAGGCTGTTAGTGCCGCTGGTGATGCGAGTGCTGGTGTCATCCACTTCCAGTGTATTACCGCCAGCAGTAGAGATTAAGGTATTACCACTGATGGTGGTGCCATTGGTGGCGTTGACGGTCAGGATGTTAGTGCCGTTGGTGATGCGAGTGCTGGTGTCATCCACTTCCAGTGTATTACCGCCAGCAGTAGAGAGTAAGGTATTACCACTGACGGTGGTGCCATTGGTGGCGTTGACGGTCAGGTTGTTAGTGCCGCTGGTGATGCGAGTGCTGGTGTCATCCACTTCCAGTGTATTACCGCCGGCGGTAGTGAGTGAAGTATTACCACTGACGGTGGTGCCATTGGTGGCATTGACGGTCAGGATGTTAGCGCCGCTGGTGATTCGAGTGCTGGTGCCATCTACATCCAGTCTATTACCGCCAGTCGTGATGCCGTTGCTGTCGACGGCGAGTGTATTGTTGACCGTGGTTGCTCCCTGCAGGTTGGTGGTGCCCGTCACCCCAAGAGTAGTATTTACCGTTGCTTCATTCAGAATCGCCAGTCCGCTGGTGCCGATAGTGGCTAGAGATGTACTACCTCCTACAGTCAGATCGCCCGTGATGTTTGAGGCGCCGTCAACATCGAGGATGATATCCGACGCGCCAGTGGAGCCGGTTATTAGTACCGCGCCGGTACCGTCAGGTGTCGGACTAGTGAAGTCCACCTTGAGGTTTATATTATCATCGGCGGATATGGTGTAGTCGTTGCCATCTATGCCTCCAGCGGTTGTGGCAATCACGGTGGTCGTTACAGAAAGGGCACAGAGTAGCAACACTGCCGGTAGATACCGGTAGAGGGAGTCGCCTCTCTTGATGATGGATGATATCTCCATGTTTGGTTGTGATAACGGGATGGAAAATTCCAGCCTCGGCGCTACTCTGACTGGGGCCTTCTCTGATTTTCGTTCCTGTTAATCCACTAACTCCTTAGTTGCACTCTCTTGACTATGCCTAAGCTAGAATTGTGCCAGCACTGCCATGCTTTTATAAAACAAAGACTTAATAACATATTCTAATGCATTGTGTCAATATATTGCCGTATCATTCGGTATAGAGTGCTGGAATCTTGGCTTTTCAGGGGAGCAGACTTATTTACTCTGAATTTACGGGCGACGGTATTTTACCTGTCCGTGGGAATTATATTACTGCTTATCTCCGGTGGGTATGTGGTGGTGGATGAATACCAAAACCCAGCTGAATAGTTACATAAATTGATTCTTTTCCACTCCAGGTGTAGCCTCATAATGCCCCCTGGAAGGTATTGGGCTTCATCTCAGAACCGCGAGATCTCTATGAACGGAAAGCTGGTTTCTACTCTCACGCTGCTATTGGCGCTTCTCTCTCTCTCTTCGACTGTTGTGGCTATCGATACGATAAAGGTGGTGGCGCTGTTCCCCGGCAAAGCGATGGTGGAGGTTGATGGTACCCGTCGATTTCTACGCCAGGGTGAATCTTCACCCGAGGGGGTGCTTCTGATCTCGGCAACCCCCAAGGAGGCTTTGATCGAAGTTGATGGTCAGCAGGAGCGCTATGGCCTGGGTTCTCAATTTGGCGGCAGTTTCACCAAGCGCCAGATGGCCGAAGTACAGATTGTACGTGATTCCTCGGGTGCCTTTATTACTACTGGCAGTATCAACGGTCGGCTTACGGAGATGATGGTGGACACCGGGGCAACGCTGATCGCCATGAGTGAAACTGAAGCGCGGCGACTGGGTATACAGTATCGTCTGCATGGGGAGCGGACGGCAGTGCAGACCGCTTCCGGTACGGCTGCTGCACACTATGTGACGCTGGATCGGGTTCAGCTTGGGGCGATCTCACTGCGGGAGGTCAAAGCGGTGGTGGTGGACGGCACCAGCCCAACGACGGTGCTGCTTGGTATGAGCTTTCTGAAACGTCTGGAGATTGAAAATCGAGGCAAGCTGATGATGATTCGCAAGAGGTTCTGATCTCCTGAGCGCAGGCGGGGGGGAGAGAGGGCCTTGGTAAAATACCCCGGCCCTATACCGTTATTACCGGGGTGTTTAACTCCCGCCCTCTATCAATGCATACGCAGAGTGGTTGTGAATCGATTCAAAATTCTCCGATTCGACAACGTAGGCGCCAAAACGCTCATCGCTGTTGAGTCGTCCGGCCACATCACGCACCATATCTTCAACAAATTTTGGGTTGTCGTAGGCCTGTTCGGTAACATGTTTCTCATCGGGGCGCTTGAGTAAGCTGTAGAGCTGGCATGACGCCTCCTCTTCTACGAGGTCGATGATCTCCTCTATCCAGACAAAGCCGCTGGTCTTTGCCTGAACCGTGACATGGGAGCGCTGGTTATGGGCGCCACGATCTGAAATTTTCTTGGAGCAGGGGCAGAGGCTTGTGACGGGTACTACTACCTTGACATGCATGCTGGCTTCCCCGTCGTGGATTTCGCCAATCAGTGTCACATCGTAGTCCAGCAGACTCTGCACGCCTGAGACAGGTGCGGTCTTGTTGATAAAGTAGGGGAAGTTCATCTCGAGGTGGCCTGAGTTGGCTTCCAGCTTCTCCGCCATCTCTTTCAGCATCCCGCGGAATGAAGTGACGCTAATCTCTTTTTCATGGGCGTTGAGAATCTCCACAAAACGGGACATGTGAGTGCCCTTGAAGTTGTGGGGAAGATTGACGTACATGTTGAAGTTGGCAACGGTGTGTTGCTCACCGTCAGTACGGTCTTTTACCCTTACTGGGTGGCGGATATCTTTGATTCCCACCTTGTTGATGGCTATCTGGCGGGTATCCTCGCTGTTCTGTACGTCAGCGATGTCACAGCTGGTTGTCACTATATCAATCCTCAGATGCAGTCGGGCGCACTCGCTGCAATGATTCTGTTTGGTAGCGGCAGACTACCCTATTGTTGTCGGTTGAAAAACCGGCTCATTGACTGGTTTTCACTACCTTGGCAACCACAGCTTGCCGCTGGGAAACAGCCGATTATGAACCCAGCCGCAGTTGGGCGCAAGAAAAGGAACTGTTAGGGGTATTGTCATATTGTATGGGTTAGTGGGAGCGGGAGATGATGTAGTTGGCGATCCACCGTAGTGGGTCGGCTCGCTCATCAAGAGAATCAAGGCTGAGCAGCGCCTCGTGATGCAGTCGCTGAGCCATCTCTTTGGCCGCCTCCAGACCCATTAGGGAGGGGTATGTCGGTTTATTGTTGGCGCTATCCTTGCCTTGGGTCTTGCCGATAATCGCGGTATCCCCCTCAATATCGAGGATATCATCCTGTACCTGGAAGGCGAGGCCGATACACTTTGCGTAGTGGTCAAGGCTCTGTAGCTGCTCTGCTGTCGCGGTTGTGGCGCTGAGTGCGCCTAGACGGACGCTGGCGCGGATCAGTGCGCCGGTTTTGTGGATATGCAGGGTCTCCAACTGAGTAAGATCGATCTGCTGGCCTACGGCCTCAAGATCCAGTGCCTGGCCCCCGGCCATGCCACGGGAACCGCTGGCATTGGCTAGCTCCGCTACCATCCGCAGCTGAGTAGAGGAGGGTACTGCCGGGGCGTTTTGTTTACTCAATACCTTGAAGGCGAGCGTTTGTAGCGCATCACCGGTGAGTATCGCAGTCGCCTGGTCAAAGGCGATGTGGCAGGTCGCTTGACCTCGGCGCAGGTCGTCGTCATCCATCGCCGGCAGGTCGTCATGAACCAGGGAGTAGGCGTGGATCAGCTCAACGGCGCAGGCTGCGCTGTCGAGTTGTTCGGCGGGAACTCTCAGCGCTCGGCCAGTGGCGTAGACCAGAAGTGGACGTACCCGTTTGCCACCGTTGAGGGTGGTGTAGCGCATTGCCTGGTGCAGTCTCTCTGGTTGGATGCTGCTCTCAGGCAGCCACTGATCAAGGGCGTTTTCAACTCTTTTGCGGCAGCTGTCGAGGTAGGGCTTGAGAAGATCCTCAGTGACCACTGTTAAAGGGTTCCGGCTCGGCATCTGTGCGTTTGTCGCTAAGGATCTGCACTTTCTGCTCAGCCTCTTTCAAAGCCTGCTGGCAGTTGCGGGTCAGCT
>JBEVXV010001259.1:0-1608 GCA_040505915.1 Sedimenticola sp.
CCAACCAAGCAGCCATATTTTCCCCTGAACGTCTGTAGAGGGTAGGAATCAGCGTGGCAACTCCGACGACCCCATCAGGTATTCATCTACTGCACGGGCACATTGGCGGCCTTCACGGATAGCCCAGACCACCAGAGACTGGCCGCGCCGCGCATCACCAGCGGCGAAGACCCCACCCAGCGAGGTCTGGTAAGCCTCGCCCCCTTCGGTTGTGCCCTTAACGTTACCACGATCATCAAATTCGACAGCCAACTCATCCAACATCCCTTCATGAACAGGGTGAATAAAGCCCATAGCCAGTGTAACGAGATCTGCTTTGAGTTCGAACTCACTGTCCGCGACCTCGTTCATGCCCCACTCGCCAGCTTCACTCTGATTCCACTCTACCTTGACGCACTTGACCGCCTTGACACTGCCATTGCCGTCGTCAACAAACTCCTTGGTGGCTACCGACCACATGCGCTCACACCCCTCTTCCTGGGAGGTGGAGGTACGCATCTTGTTAGGCCAGTAGGGCCAAACAGTGCCCTTGTCTTCCTTCTCTGGTGGTTGCGGCATGATCTCAATCTGTGTGACCGATGCGGCACCCTGTCGGATGGAGGTGCCGATACAATCCGAGCCGGTATCGCCACCGCCTATAACCACTACGTGCTTCCCTTTAGCAGAGATAAACAGGTTATCGGGGATCTCGTCTCCCTGCACCCTATGGCTGTTGGTACGCAGGAAATCCATGGCGAAGTGAACACCCTCGAGATCACGACCAGGCACCGGCAGATCGCGGGGTTTCTCAGAGCCAGCGGCAAGCACCAACGCATCAAACCCATCGATAAGCTTCATTGCTGGCAGATCAACACCGATGTGGCTGTTGGTGTGAAAACGAACACCCTCGGCCTGCATCTGTCCCATACGGCGATCAATCACCTTCTTGTCCAGCTTGAAGTCGGGGATGCCGTAACGCAGCAGACCACCGATACGGTTCTCTTTCTCGTAGACATGTACCTGGTGGCCAGCACGCGCCAACTGTTGGGCGCAGGCCATGCCCGCAGGACCGGAGCCCACAACCGCCACCCGCTTGCCACTCTTGTGGCGCGCTATCTGTGGCTGAATCAGCCCCTCGTCCCAACCCTTCTCAACGATAGCGAGCTCGATGGTTTTAATGGTGACCGGCTCATCCTCCAAATTCAGAGTGCACGCCTCCTGACAGGGTGCCGGACAGATACGACCGGTGAACTCGGGGAAGTTGTTGGTGGAGTGGAGGGTATCGATAGCCGACTGCCAATCACCGTGATAGACCAGATCATTCCAGTCGGGGATGATGTTGTTGACCGGGCAACCCTGATGGCAGAAAGGGATACCGCAATCCATACAGCGGGCACCCTGATTCTTCAGCTCCTCTTCGCTCAGATCGATGGCGAACTCATTGAAGTGAGTTATACGGTCGGCGACCGGTGCATAGCAACGATCCTGACGTGGATACTCCATAAAACCTGTTGGCTTACCCATGATTAGTGCTCCCCTTGACTGCATCACCACTGCCGGACTGGACCTGCTGTGCCTGCATCTCTTGCAAGGCGCGACGGTATTCCACCGGCATCACCTTGACAAATT
>JBEVXV010001260.1:0-3976 GCA_040505915.1 Sedimenticola sp.
CTGCTCCTGAAGGAGCAGTCTAATCAGGGTCTGCACTGTTTGCTATTCTACTAGCCTGTTTTGGATACATCACCGGCTAGAAGAATCAACTTGCTCAACTGTTAAGACAGTTACATTAATTGGTTATGGTGTCAGCATATTTAGAGTAAATACGGTAAGTTATGGAATAGTCAGTGTAGTGATGACAAAGATTTTAGTCGAGTTGTATAGAGGGTGGACCTTGCAGTAGGGTACTACTAACGTTTTATGGTTGATTTTGGTAGAGAAAAATACACTGAATCAGAAACTGGAAGGTGCCACTCTGGCAGCTTTGGGCATTTTTTTTTATTCAAGATGGCCGCCAACAATGAATAAGTTCTAATACTGGTCCAAAGAATAAATATTTTCTTATGAAAGGTTCACAATTATATACAAAATGACGTTTTAAAAGATTGAGGAGACATCATGTCAGCAATTCATTGTGAAATCGATGATGAAAAACACACATAAATCCAAGATGGCCGCCATATTTGATCATTTTTACCTATATTTTATCAAAATATATTATTTACGCGAAATTAAAATAATATAACCAGGTTTTTGGAGTCAATAAAGTATTTCTGTACTTTATTTGACGTTAATAAATTATTGTGACATTTGCATCATTCAAAATTGCCGCCAAATATCGATATTTTGTCAATGAAGCATTTATGAGATTTTATTCTGGAACGTGATTGTCTGCATGCTGTGCTACAATGTCAGACATTTTAAAACTTGAGGGGATATTGTATCAACTACTTCTGCAATTCAAGTGGAAAGCGATTCTGAGAAATGTACAGGAATCCAAGATGGCCGCCATATTTTGTTATTTTTTCCTATGTTTTATATAAATATATTATCTTATGCAAAATTAAAATAATGTAATTAGGTTTTCGGACGCACTAACATATTTCTGTACCATGCTCGATGTTATTAAATTATTGTCTTATTTGCATAAATCTAAAATGGCCGCCAAATACCGATGTTTCGCTATATTATTTGATGACAACAACGTAATAGAAGAAAACAAATCTGACTGACAATTATCATGATAGTCATACTATTCGGGCGTGCCATCCTCCGTATCAAGATCAGCATCTGCTTCATCATACTTCTTGTGCGGATTGTTGCAGTTGTCCATTGACATGCACTTACAGAAAGAAGTACAAGACACAGCAGCTCCCTGGCACGAGCATGTACTTCGGGAGCATGCATTTTGTGCACAACATCCACAGGCAACAACTTTCATAAGTTGTTGTGGTGCCACATCAGACACCCCTGAACATGGTACTGGTACTCCGTTTGCCATAACCCAGCCATACTGCACAATGTCGACAGTTGGGGGTTCAATTTGGTCTGATGCTTTCCAGATCATTGTTTGCAGGTGAGCACGTTTAATGTGCTCGTCAAGTGCAGCATCTGTCGGAGGCAATGTCTTGATTTTTGGAGTATCTCGCTTACTCAGGAAAATCGCATGTCTTAGCTGGTTCATTGAAGTATGTGGCTGTCGTTGCCTGTACAGAATGGCGACAAACTTATGTCCAGCCAAGAGTGTATCTTCCATGGATACATTGGACTCTCCGAGTATTTCCAAGCCAACATCATGTTTCAACATTGCTGCAACGGCGGATCCTTTCCCTTTGCCAAACATGTAACTAACGGTGTCGCAGCCACTTATTGCATGTACAGCAAGGAGTTGATTAGACTTGTGGCCAAGTTGTGCAGCTGTTGCATTTATGTCAATGCGTCTCCCATCAGACTTCTTCATGAGCAGTTGCTCAGTGCATTGCCACTTCCAGCAGAAATGCACTAGCAACGCAAAGACATCTGTGTCATCAGATACTATCTGGATATTCTTATATCCTTGGTCGATAAGAGACTTCACATAGCTGATGATAACACAGTCAGCTTCTTCGTGTTTGTATGTGGACTCTTCCCCAACCACTGTTAGAAACATTGATGTTTGTTCACTGCAAAGCACCTTTATCAGAGCCCTTTTGTTATGTGTACTTTTCATGATTGTATCTCTGGCCGGCAATGTAGTTTCAAAAGTGAGATTAACTGTGGGACAGACGCTTGATCCTGTTCGCCTGAGGCGCTCATGTGTCTTGATAGATCCGTCTACATATCTATCAAACACAACAATGACTCTGTGGTTCCTTTCTACTGCCTTCATGAGGTTCTGGTGTAAATCCTTGACTTTTCCCACTTTTGGCCATGTTATCTGATACAGCATCTCATTTCCGTCTACGACATCGGCATCAGGAGGATTGGTTTCGGTTGACCAAACTGCGAGTTTGTGTAGGAGTTGAGCCTTTGAGCTTTTACGCAGGCTTCCATACTCGTCAAAAATGGCTGGTGGAAGCGGTGCAAGCTCAAAGCACAACATACTCTCCAACGAAACATCTCGCTTCTGTGACAAAACAAGTAATCGTCCGTACAACTTTTCCATGTCATATATCGTTTTGTCACCGACCTTTACCCCTTTCTTCATTGCCTCCATTGTCACAACTTTAGAGTGGATGGGGTTGTAGAAGCCAGTAGGTAAACTTTCCTTGAAAGTTGCTGCCATGCACTCTCCAATTGCCAATGCATCTTGCACATTGACAGTTTCATCAGCGACACGACCATTTACCACATTGAACAGATTGTCTCCATCTGACTGGTGTAGTGGATGTGGATATCTCGCTAGTTCATTGTGAATTTTCGTTCTGTCAGCAAGGTCCAGTTTCTTCCTTCTGTGACCCTCTTCTTTGTGTTTGTTTGTCTTTGAATCATACTCGTCGTCTCCTTTGTCATTGAACATATCGTCCGTTGCCTGGGATACAGTGTTGCAAATGTGGTAAGACAGAACCCAGCGTGCAACCTGATCAGGTGACAACGACATGCCAACCAATCCTCCTTTGGCCTTGCCATAGCGAATGTATGTTTGCTCACCGAACTGATCGGCGAACACACCATTCCAAGACCCATCAATGTGTCTACACACGTGATGACCCATGTAGAATGTTCCAAGTGCCTCATCATCGACCTGAGTTAGAAACTCTATCAGATGCCATGTGAGATACCTCGCATAGTTCCAATGCCCGGCAGCGAAGAAATATGGCAACATCTTGGTCATGCAAAACATATGTAGGACGTAGTTCCCTTCTCTCTCTGCTCTAACAAACATGTGGGCTAGGAGTACTGGGTATATGAAGCAGTCGATCCACAAACGACTTGTTTTGGATGAACGGGCAGATAGAAGTACTTCATCAATGGCCTCGTAAGTGTTTGTTCCCGAGACAACAAATTCCTTCAGAAGGGCAGTTACAACCATACGGTATCCTCTGAGAGCTTTTGGCCAAGCCTTTCCATTCAATAGATTACTCATTCCCTTGTAGGCAACACTCATAATTTCCTCCAACCCCGATCCTTTCATCAGGACACCAATACAGCCGAGGAAAGACATCAGAGTGTGCATGCCACCAGGTCTTATCAACAGATTCTTCCATCTCATTGGATCCGCCCATTTGATCTGAATTGCTACTTTGAATAGTTGTAGGTCAGCAACAATATGCACATATCTCTGACCGTGAGAGTTCATGAATTCTTCTATGAATGAAATACTCGTAAGAATTGTATCGGGATGACTTGGAGGTGAATCAATGAGCGGCCCATATATGTATCTGGTAGCTTTGGATACAAATCCACTTTCTCTGGCTAAGTGATTCATATAACCGAACCACTCAACGGGTGGGTCATCATCAGTAGCAGTCTCTGTATCGGTCAGCCATTTGACATCAGCTTTGAGCGCTTTACTAATATCTTCAAGTCTTTGTTCTACGATATGATATGGTAGCCCATGATGATCCTCAGTTTTCGGTGGTAGTGGTTTCTTTGGACCTTCGTAGTGTTGAATTACTATTGGCGAAACTTCACTGAGTTTCGCTTTGTCAACTTCTGTCTTACTAAGTCT
>JBEVXV010001260.1:4076-5898 GCA_040505915.1 Sedimenticola sp.
CTTCGACGGCCAGCGCATGTGTTTCTCTGCATCCATTTGGAGTGAACACGTTTAAGTCGTAATTGTCCACCCATGATGAGAGCTTACCACCATTTTCAGGTAGGCCTCTAAATGTATATGGTTGATTGCCTGTGTATACAGCTACTGATGTTCTAAATCTGAGCACCTCATCATATGAAACGGTGATTCCACACTGGTGTAGCAGCGATATCAGTTCCTTAGATCCAAATCTGTGATGTAATTTTACAGCTAGACCTAGTGTGGTTTGATTGTAGCATTTAGTAATGTGAGCCTGTATCGACTGTGCTAGTGTTAAAGATGCCCTTGTGACCTCGCCGTGTGAAACCATACTCGCCACAAAACTTAAGAGTGTTGGACTCGTGTTTTCTATAGTCTTCGACTTTCTGAACTGACCAATGTCATAATCAGTGAAACTGGGTAGTTCATGACATTCTGCAACGATCTTGTCTTTCAGTTTACTTGTCATTAACGACTCTTCAGAGTCATCAGCGATGACTAATCGCAAGTTAGCTGGCAGATGTTCTTTAAAACAAAACAGACTAGCACACCCAGCTATATCAAACTTGATTAGCCTGTCTTCAAAGTGTTTTTGCAACTTTGAAATTAACTCCCTCCTGCTTACGTTTTCTTTGTCGTTGTATGTTTCATGTAATTCGACAGATGTCCATATGTGTCCAGGATCGTTGTTCATTGTCTCTGTCAACATAATCAAATGCTCATCTATGTCCTCAACCTCACTACTCAGTTTTGACTGTGTTGCTTTTACATTTCTTTGGGGCATAAATTGCAAATAACAGTCTCTGTGGTATTGTGCATCTGCTGCAGGAAGATCAGCTCTGGCACCAAGTACACGTACACTCACTTCGGCTGCGTGTGCATCACCCCTTTCATTACACACACACAAAATTTTGGCCTTTAGAGGTTCGCCACGTGGTGTGTCTGTTGTCCTGCACTGCACTACTTCTCTCCACCTTGATGGATGTCTCCTATCACGCTTTAAGCACATTTCACCGCAGTAAATACAATGCTTTTTAAAATCAAACACTGACATTTCTGATCGTCTCCTTCTGGTAGGAGGTGCACTTTGAGCCCTTTCGTTGCTCGCTCCACGTTTGTTTGATACCCGTTGTATATGGTACTTCGATGTGTATGTACTAACACAGTTTTTGTGACACTGAACCGCCAAGTTCGGATCTTTTGCCATTTCCCCTTCCAGTGTGAGGTGAATACTGTCGCCTCTTGCTTTGCTAGCCACTATGATTGTCTGTATTCGCTGAGGCCCTGCAGTTGTTAGGCATTTGCTCTGGTCTGTACATTTTGGAAATATACACTTTGAGTTGAGACACTGGAAGTCTGTGTCCATTACTTCACATTCATTGTCAATTCCTACTTGCTGCCCACTCCCAACATTTTGGGCCCCCACCACTCTATATGTCGCCCGCTTCCCAGCTCCGCCCTCATCACGGCCCCCACCTGAACCCCCTCCTCCATCACCCACCTCCGCTGTGTTAGACATACTGGGTTTCACCTTGATACCCAATAAGCCCACCTAGCACAACACAAAATTGCTGATAATGACCACTTTAAAACGGTACACAGGCCGAGGGTCTATCCTTTTACCACCTGTATATTTATTACTGTGGATATTATCAGTTATTCTTTAGAAAAAATATAAATTATTTTGTCTATTTCAAATGCACGTGCTCTTGCAATGGCAGTCTGAGGTAAACTGCGACGATTGCTGATAAAAAATGAGTTAAATTACTGTAATGTCATTTACTATTGGCTATCAGATAATCAT
>JBEVXV010001261.1:0-4569 GCA_040505915.1 Sedimenticola sp.
TAATTGAGAATTAGTTATTTTTAATTTCTCGACTTCGTGTTCAATAACATAATTATATGTGGTGTCAAATCGATCTTCTCTTAACGGCGTATATAGCTCTTTATAATATGCAGAGAAACCGTCCGCGATAGCGCTAGGATCACGTGATACGCCCGATTTTGTATCGAGCTGACAACATGTTTGCGTACATTTTCCCTTCTTTTTCTTAATTAATGACCAAAATAGTCTATTATCGCATTCAGCAGTCGCGTTTAACTGCTCAATAAATTTTAATTCTATTTGTTGTATGGCTCGCTTTTGCGTGTTAATAAATGTTCGTTTCGCATTTTTGTAATTTGCGAACGATTCATGTTGCCTAGCCCTGGGTCTACCCTGAGATATCCAGAGTCGGCGTGCTTGCCTCTGGGCGTCATGCGATAATTTAACGTCTTTTGACCAATATGGTTTGGAGTGACGATTATATTTACTCATTGGAAGCGTCTTCTGTGTAGCGATTAAGATAGCGTTTATTATGTTGCCGTATATTGTATCCACGTCGTCAAAACACAAGTTTTCTAGCGAGGACGATAATGACTGTTGATAAGCATGTAATTGAGCTTCAGTTATTTTATTCCATGCCACGTGCGCGGACAAATTCTTCACTTGAGTGTGGTTTATGGGGAGGTTAATATTTATACATATCGGGAGGTGGTCAGATACATGGTAAATATCATCGTCTATAATTTCTACCTCGCTTGCCAAGTACAAGTCATTATTATACATTATCACATGGTCTAACATTTTCTCCATAGTTATAAAAGAAAATGGCGGACCTATACGATCATGTGAATAAACTAATGACGTCATAGTATTCTGCTGCATGAATTCTGTGAAGGTTCTATCTCTAAATGACTGAGGCAAAGTACTCATGGGGTAAGTAACTTCACCATTCATATCACCTAGAAATATTATTGTGCCATGCTCGGTATAAGAGTCGCAAATCGCTTGTAGCGTGTTAATATATTGCATGTAGAACTCATTCGCATAGTTTGCTGGTGGCATGTATACACTAAATGCGAACAATTTCGTGTTAAGAGAATCTGAAATTTCGATACCTGCAATACGTTCGTCAGATATTTCGTCCATACTTCGTATGGAGAACTCAAGTGCCGTTTTGTATAATATGGAGACACCACCCTTACCACATTTAACATTACTATACATGTCATAATTATTATCGCAATATGTTATGTCCTTGTAATTGGTATCTATGGATGACATAAATGTCTTGGAATGTTCAAATAGTTTATGCTCTGTAATGAAGGCAATGTCTATGTCTTTATGTTCTAAGAGGTAGCCTAAGCTCGCCGCAGATGACATAATTCCCCTGACGTTCCACGTGGCCAGACGAACTCGTATGCTTTTTGCTACAGTATAGTTTGAGTGTGTTTGTGGCGCCATGGTGTTAGTCTATATTTGCCACACTATAATCCACATCATGTCGGTATTGGCTATCGGTAGGCTGGTTATAATCGCCATAGTAGGCATTGTTTTCTGTGTTCACGTTATTTTCGTCGAAATATTCAGACGGGTTATTATTGTTCCGGTATTCATCCCACTTGTTCCGTGACAACCATTGTCGACATCGAGTGAATCGCGGCCAGAAGTCATGTTCCTCTACACGGGCACCCTGGCTCATGGGGACCGTTATTTTTGCCGCTAAATCGCCATTTCTGCTGTTAAACAGTGAAGCGTATAAGGGCGTCACGTATCGCTCTTGTAGATAATCTTCTAATCCCTGTAGGTTCGAGTCGCGGTCAATTCCACCAATATAGTACATTTTAATACGTCCTCTGTATTTTCCCTTAAATGCAGACGACACAGGTGTTGATTTACTGTTCTGTGGCGTGGTCATTGTATCAACTCGTTTTATATTTTTATTCGCACTTGGGTATTGATCCGCAGGGTTTCTATGTTCGGTATTATTCCGAGAACTTGAAACTATCGTATCTATTTTGCGTGAATGTTCACTGGTATCGGTATCCGTTGGTTTCCTGTATTCGGCAGAGTCTATCAAGCGCCAACCGGGGGGAATATCGAATGTTTTCTTCTCGTTTGATCTCTCATTATCGCTATTTTGGACTTTTCTGGTGTATTGTGTTTTGTGCCAATCATAGTACATCAACTGTTCATTATTGTTGACGCTCGTTTCCGCTGTGACGTGTTGTTGTGTGCGGTTGCTGTCTCGAGGAGGCATACGAACGACATCGGCGAAAGTCGGTGGCGTGGCCGACGTCTGCTCGTTTTCGATCTGTGATGGAGGTTTCTTCATAGGGTCATCGGTCGGGCGTCGGGGTAAGGGTTTCTGAGGTGAAGTCTTCGCAGTGGTGACGATTTCAGCATGTTGTGTGGTTTGCCCAGATAACGAAACGTTCGATGAACCTACACTGGAGCTTTTATTCACTATGTCACTAATCGATTTGATCGCGGAATCTGTTTTTGATAGGTAGAGTTTCACTTCGTGCGTATTTTGTTGGGCAATAAGGTGCATTTGTTGTTCATGTGAGGCCAATTGTTGACATACTTTGTCTTTAAATGTTTCCATTTCGCTTTTAAGCCGTTCATTGTCTGAAGTTAGATTATCGATCTGCGACTTCAATTGCATTATAGTGTTACTTTCACTCGTTTTTTCTTTTTGTAGCTGGGCGTATTTGTTACCTAGGTCTATGACATTGGATAATATCTTACTGACTTCCATTGTCATTTCTGTTGTTTTTGGGGTGTCATTTTCACAGGGAACAATAACGTCGCTTTCTGTCTGTTGATTTATTTCTTTGACCTTACTGAAAATTGTCTCTATTTCAGAATTATCACCATGTAAGAACATGTTCAGAATGTGACAGTCTTGTGATAATTTCAGCTGTGATGGGACTTTCCGGGATCCCCTACGTGTAATTAATCTAGCATCGGGGCACTTTTCCATTTGCTTGGCTCTCTTCAGGAGGACTTCTCTATATGACACTAACTCTGATTCAGAATTGTGCGTTAGTCTCAAAAGTTTCTCCGTGTACAATTCACGGGGTAGGTTGCTCAATTCTCTATCTAACATGCTACACGGTTGTCTCCCCGGTATCTGGTCGTCGATCGTGTAGGTTGGTAGAGAGGGGTAGATACTGGGTAGATCGCTCCACATAGGGTTTGTTGAGTCTGCGTACGTCTGCTTTAAGTACGTCTGGTCGGGTTTTACGCGTGGAAACGGTGTCAGCGGATAAGCAGTGTACATAAACTGATTATCCCCGACAGTATTGTCATACATATATGCTGGACGTAGACCGGCCGCCGGCTGAAGGACATGATATGTTGGATCACCATGTTGTTCACTGCTTGAAGGGCTTGAGATAGGGGACCGCGCTGTAGCCATCTGACGTATTTACAAGTTCCACAAAGGCTATCGGAGCGCGTCACACAAGCGTGACGATGATAGCGCGGTTTACTTAGCGACACTCCACGCATGCGTACTTGGCTACGCACTGGAGCGTGACGACATTTTAATCCGGCTCTGCTGAGCTATAGTTCACAAATCGTTCACAAATTGCTATCAATATTCAGCTCAGGCCTTCGGGGCGTGTTAGGGGACAGATGTGGCAATTGTTACAGATTTTGAGCAAGCATTTTGAAATATGTCTAATAATATGTAACTTTACCATGTGTCTCTCTGGTAATCCATTTATCACATATTCACACACATATCCCCTAAAAATTGAAGTTTTTAACACGTAAGTTATGATGTAATTTGAGAGAAATTGCGTAAAATCCTGAGCGATGCAGAAACACGTCCTGTCACTCACGCATGCGCACTACTCCGTTAAACCATATGTCGTAGGTACTAGTTAGAATCGCCTCGCTGGGAGTTAGTATCGCCTCGCTGAGAGTTAGAATCGCCTCGCTGAGAGTTAGAATCGCCTCGCTGAGAGTTAGTATCGCCTCGCTGAGAGTTAGAATCGCCTCGCTGAGAGTTAGAATCGCCTCGCTGAGGCGACTCTAACTAGTACCCACAGCATATATTTTGATGAAGAATTGGTGAAAATTATCCCAAAATAATCATCAAATACTCCTTATCTGTTGTGTTGCTCGGGTGAAAATAGAGTACAATCAACATAACATGATTTGTTGTCAGTTCCAACTGTATTTTACTAGTTTAACTTGTCCATGTGCACAAGTTAGGATATGGTGCATGAAACAGATATTTCCAGTCAGATGAAACTGTTTCCATGTGTATAATATACCTAGATCATAGTGTGGCAATGTGTTTAGATGAAAAACAATAGTTGTATTCAAATCTAAATCTAATTGAGGAAACTGGCCATTGGTCGCATGCTACTTCCTTTAAAGGACATAACTTATATAGAAGTCCGTGTTATAACTAGCAGCTCTCTTGCATCCTAATTTACAAAGCGGCCATTTTGAAATTTTGAATGTCATTTTCAGGTTATATATACAAACGGAGGAAAAATTGACCACTTGTACTTGATATTCATAAACTAGGGCTCGTATTCACTAAACTTGAGAATGTACTTGAAACCTATTTTT
>JBEVXV010001262.1:0-4687 GCA_040505915.1 Sedimenticola sp.
TATTTCTTATGTGAAATTTCCTCAGGAATTCAAAAATGCGCGTCTTACAAAGATCGGATGGGGCACGAATTCACAAAATGGCGTCAAAGTATGTCACTTAAAATTATTATGAACATTTTTACATTTTAAATATATTTGAGTGGATTGATACTTTCACGTTTGATTGTATTTAAGAACAAAGACTGTGCTGTGACAGTTAGTATAACATGTCTCGCCGCCAAATGTGTGACTTTGAAACTTCAGAAGTATTGACAAGCTTTCCTAATTAGCATAAATCCAAGATGGCCGCCATACATAACGAACATTGTCTTATCTGTTGAACCACTTGCAACATACGGACGAGTAAGTACCAATTCACAAATATTCGGACATCGGAACATCCCACAGTTTAGTTGGCGATATTATAATCATTTAATTGTTTTTCAAGATGGCCGCCAGAAATTAGAATTGAATTGAGTTGCGAATCAGAAAAACAGGGACACGTCAGCCAATAACCAGAGGAGATTGTTGAGGGTAACCTTATCGCTCCCGGTCAATGTTAGATAGCTACATTTGTATAACGTGCTTATTTGCATATTAAAGATGGCCGCCGCGCATCATTTGGCTACAACTACAACATAATGGCATAATTGCGTTACAAATCTGTATTCTGATGATACCAGAAAAAATCAGGAAATTATGACAAATATTGCGTCATTAGAACAGAATTTGCCATGATTATGATGGTAATTAATGGACACATATATTCATGTACTGACACCATTATGTTTAACGTGAATAGGATATAATGCATTTTATATTAACACAGGATAGACATTATTTGCTGGAACTCTGTAGCAGCGTATCACCGATCAAATTGCAAAGAATTTAGTCGCCGAAAGCGTATGAAAGCGTATGAAATTTGCATATAAAAATACATGTAGTATGTTTAACTATTCACCATTGTTACTGAGACGGATTGTTCAGTACAAAACTTTAGACCAAATCCATGCATAATATAAACAAGAAATCAGACCAGTCTATTCATGAACTATTGGTGTTAAGTTGTCAAAATGTTATCAGATTAACAGTGCAGATCCTGATGAGACGTTTCATTACGAGTCGGTTCACCCGGGTCTCTAAAAAACAATGTGATGTTGAATGGGTTAACATGAATAGTAATTACGCAATGCATGTCGTGATGACAATGTACACCAGTTGCTAATCAGACTGCTTGATGTCAATAAAATCATATTGTAATACAATATTTGTATCCAGAGTCAATTGTCCTTGCCAATTATTTTCATCAACACTGTGATGTATAAGGCTTGTTTAAGATTATACGATTATCCTGTCGTTGTGACTATTCTGGAAATACCGTACGATATGGGTAGGTTCAGAAATCATAACCCCCGGATCCACTTTTCCGTTAGCCTTTTTGGAGTGTACATGTTATGTACAGACATTTACAGGTGTATGTGTACATGTAAATGTATATTCATAACATGCACACTCCACAATACAAGATAGCGGCGATGATAACAGAGAAAATGTATCTGGTGTCGGTATTCCTGAACCTACCCATGTATTTGCATATTATGTCATAATGTGTGGTGATACCTATACATATATACGGATGTCTTGCCATACATGATCTCAAAAGTTCAAAACACATTATGACACAAAGCACGGTCACGTTCTATACACATATAGCACCAGTTCGTCAATATGTAAGTCAGAACTCTTCAGTTAATGTCCTCCTCTGTGTCTTCTTCGTCAAGACCATACAGCGAATCACCATGTGTTACTTCTTCGTCTTCATCGTCATCTGTCAAACGATGAGACGTGTCGTCGTCGAGCACTTTGCATACATTCTGTGGGACCTGTTCTCCATCATACCAATTTAGTTCGTATCTGTCCCCAACCGTCACCCATCCGTGTTCTTGTGGGTCCAGTCCGCAGGGCTCTTGCTTGAAGGCATTCTTCCATGTGTATGCAACGTAATTTGTGCGCTTGATCTTATTTCTCAGGACCATTGAACATGGTGGCAGGGAACTGGCGTTTACCCCCTTTATTCTCGCTAACGGTGTTTCCAGTGATGTGGGAGCATATGTCTTCTGGAAGACGACGTATCTGGCTCTGTCTACCTGAGATAACATTGGTTTGCCATAGAGGTGGCACACAAACAGTTCGCATGCTTCAAATATGTCAGCTGAAATTGTGTCAGCTCTCCCCAGTTGAGCAAAAGCATTTCTGAATTCAGCATGTTTCATCATGATTTCCAGTGGCCGTACCTTTCCTTTGTTCATAAATGCTGCGGTATAATCACATCCTGTGAAAGCATGGATGGCAGGCAACGCATGGATGACTTCTGGATCTAGCTTCTTAACTAAATTGTTTATGCTGATGGTACGCCTGGTGTTGTTGCTGCTCAAACCCGCGTCCAGCCAGACCTTTGCACTGACGTTTGGCTGCGACATGTAATACAACAAGATGATCAGAACATCGGTATCATTACTTCTGATAGTAATGTTGCCTGTTTCTTGGGCTTGTGTAATGTGATGTAGGTGATATACCATTCGCGTGTCTGCCTCCTCATGGGAAGACGCGAGTGATTCAATGCAGACACGCACTACTTTGCCCTCGTCTTCTGTGAAGGAGAAGCAGTTATCATCCACTCCAAGCAACACTCGGTGATTTGTGAGTATGTCCGCATATGTGTGTTTCATCCAGTCCATAGCCAGGAACTTGAAGACGGACGTCTTGAATGTCGATGATCTTAACGCTTTCTGCCATTCTTTCGGTCGCCTCTGATCGGTACCAGTGATAGTATATACCATGTCCTCTGGACCGCGTCTGTCTCGTTCCGCGTCCTTGATGGATGGACTGGCATATGTATCACACACCAGGTGCACGTCTTTAGCCATCTGACATAACATGGTTAAGATCAGTTGCGATATTCCGCCGAATGTTGTTGGAGGATTCGTTAACGTGTGTAGTAGGAAAGCAGCATCTACGATTGTGACATCGGTAGTTACTGGTGCACTTTTGTCCGTCAAGTTGCTCTCAAGCTTGTGCATCAACTTAGCTTTGTCGGTTTTGTTCATGCTGCCATCGATGTGCGCTAATGATAATGGTACAGGTGTCAACGGGTGTCGGAATACCGTTTCCAGATCTATCATTGCCACTGTGCTCACATACAGCAGGCGGCCAAAGAGATCTCTGCTGCCCTGTAGCTCTTGAGTCACCGCCTTCGACTTTACCTTCGTTTTCACAGCAGCAGAGGCAAAGTTCTTAACCTTCCGTCTTGGTATCGGCTTTTCAAAACGTGTTGGGTCCACGAAACATGCTTCTCTGAACTCACCACACCATACTTTGCCCTGTTCAACGTATTCCAACAGACTGTCCTTAATAGGATCTGCTACTTTCTTTCCGGACGTCAGACAATACAAATTGCTGTCATCTTGTAGACCGAAAGGATTCATCGTATTCTCGATGCTGGTAATAATACGAGATATGTCTTCGTTGTCCTTCCGAATCCGGTTTGGTTGTAACTCTTTTGTCGGATCATCAAGTGTCGTAATCTGTGCCTTTGATAATAAGTTTCCCACAATTGAACTGCGGACTGATCGTGTGACCATCCAACGCTTTCTCGCCGATTCAGACTGTGTAAATGATCCTACTCCAGTTAGTCGTGATGCAGCATCAGCATTCACTGTCTGTTCCAGTGTCATGTCAACCGGTGTACGCGAGAAAGTCTTCTTCGTTCGTCTGACTGATAGAGCTCCGTTTTCCAACACACGTCGCACACCTGGGTGTGTCTTGTCCATATTCACAAGATTCAAGTGGTAACGAACCATCCATCTGGCATAATTCGGTCGGTTCCCAGCGAAGAATACTGGTAGCATATGTCCCAATGCGTGAATGAACAAGTCAACATCATTAGTTTTACATGCCCTACTAAATAGCAGGAACAGGTGTACTAGCTGGACATAGCACATCCAATATTTGGCTGTACTTCCATGTGCTCCGTTTAATGTCTCATTCGTGTACTCGTCATACGACGTCATCATCTTCTTGTAATCATCATGGTTTTCCAGTTTGTGTAATTCGTCTGTATTTGCATTGTCCTTCATTTCGTTTATCATTGTTAACACCGATTCAGGAATAGGTCCAGTCTGGTTTTGGAACTCTCTGAAGTGCAACACTTGGATAGCAGTTGCCAGTAAGGGATGAATTCTTTTGCAACGGTTGAAGTGTTTCCCTAAGAGAAATCCATTCACTGATCCAGGTGCAATGACATCAGATTCTGTTAGTATTTCAAGTCCACCTGAACCATCCAAGAAATATCCCAAACAGGCAAAATATGCAAGTTCAATATGAAATGGGCCAAAACAGATAAACACATCGTCATATGTGGGTGCTTCTGTTGCTTGTATTTGCATTGCTGGTTTAGCGATCGCCAGATCATAATGTACAATAGCATACTCTTCACCACACTCTCTAGCAACTTTCTGTGAGATTTTCAGTGTCTCGACAACTACGTCCAATCGTGTAGGTGGCAATGTAATGTTTTCCATGTACGCAATGCGTTGCGTCGGTAATAGATCTTCAACTAAGACAGAATTCCATCCATTCCACATTGGCGTTGGTCCCATAGCGACATTGATCATCCACAATGTATCCATCCACTTTGTAGTAGTTAGGT
>JBEVXV010001263.1:0-13753 GCA_040505915.1 Sedimenticola sp.
ACGCGATCCTCTCTTCGAAACACGTCATTTTGGTATATTACATGACTATTTTGAAATTGACCTACATTTGACCTCAATTTGACCTACATTTGAAAGTAGGTCAATCAGAATGGTCCGACGGATTTCGACGAAACTTTGTAGGAATGTTCGATGTACAATGCTCTTTCAAAGTTGTTAAAATGGTGACCCCGGGGTCAAAAATGGGCGTGGCCCGTGGAATCAAATTGTGGTAAAATATCATTTTTGACCGAAAATGGTCATGTCATATATCAAATTGAAGGTATCAACGAGGCGATCACTCTAGTGCATTTGTTGTCGAAATTGGATGGTTATGTCATCCAAGATGACTGCCGAAAGATCAAAATGTCGTTCTTTTATAAGAGATTTAAAAAAAAAATCTCCACAGGAACCGCTTGGCCAATGGTGGCCAAACTTCACAGTTGTGGTCCATATGTGAAGCCTTTTTAGATTTGTTAAAATGGAGGTTGTTGCTAATCCAATATGGCCGCCGTCCATAAATAACACAAATTCTTCAAAAATCTTCTCACGAACCGCCAGCCAGATTTCCACGAAACTTGATTCAAATGATCGATGTACGATGATCTTTCAAAGTTGTCAAAATGGTGACCCCGGGGTCAAAAATGGGCATGGCCCGGGGGTCAAATAGAGGTTAAATTTCATTTTTGATGGAATATAGCCATGTCATGTGAACGATGGTGAATTTTTTGCCGAAATCGGATCAAAAATGGGCATGGCCCGGGGGTCAAATAGAGGTTAAATTTCATATTTGATGGAATATAGCCATGTCATGTGAACGATGGTGAATTTTTTGCCGAAATCGGATCATTACGTCAGCCATGATGGTCGCCAAAAGGTCCATTTATTCGAGATTTTGAACATATTTTTCTCATGAACCACATGGCCGATGCTGGCCAAACTTCATAGTAAGTTAAGATCCTTGGGTGAAGCATTTTCAGATTTGGTAAAATGAGTCATCGCTTAATCCAAGATGACCGCCATCTAAAAATAGCACAAATGTTTTTAAACACATATGAACTCAATGTCACATTCTCCTCTGGTGTTCATGGAGTCAGGTGAGCGAATTTAGGGCCATCATGGCCCTCTTGTTTTTTAACTTTCGGAGGCTCAGACTCGAAACCAGTCAACCGGAACAGGCTAAAAATAGCACCAATGCGGTCGTCTCTTCGAGCCGCATAATTTTGGTTTATCACACGACAACTTTCGACAAAAATGAAATTTGAAGAAATTTGACCTATAATCGACTCCCTGGGCCCCGCCCATTTTTTACCCAGGGGCCACCATATGAACAAATCTGATGATTGATCATTCATACCAAGTTTTGTCGAAATCGGCCTGGTGGTTCGTGAGAAGAAGATTTTTTAAGAATTTGACCTACTTTTCCACGGCGGCCATCTTGGATCACGTGACACCTCCATTTTAACAAATCTGAAAGGGCATGCCCCAAGTACCATAACTGTCAAGTTTGGTAACAATCGGCCCAGCGGCTTCGGAGGAGAAGATGTTTGAAAATGTTGACGGACGCCGGACGACGGACGCCGGACAGACAGACGAAGAGCGGTAACAATAGCTCACTTGAGCCTTCGGCTCAGGTGAGCTAAAAAACAATAATACATTTCTGATTTGTTCACACATCCATTTATAACATTTTAGTTACACACTTTTGCACGGCATATGGATGATGCTTAACTTTTGTCCGGGTGTATATAAATAACTTACGTGTGTTTTCCATCTTTAATCTTTTCCAAACTGTTGATTGCAAATGGCAAATATTTCTGAAAATGTACAAGCAGTTACCATTTATACAATGTCATGTATCATGTATATTTAACCAAAACAGAAATTATCATGCACTTAAAAACAATTCTAACTGGTAATTAAAGGCACTGTGTCTGAGATATGTCGAGAAATTTATGAAACCGATTGGTAACACACAATTTAATCGTATATTTTTATCGTATTTCTGACTCCAATAATACATACATGTATAGGATACGGGCCGCTTGAAAAGAAGTTGTTGGTGAAAAAAATATATTTATAATACCGAAAGGTCACTATAGTTGCAATATTATTTTTTTCAGAAAATTGCAAAATTTACTGTAGGTCAGACACATGCATTGCATTTCCCATATACTAGTACCTACATTATTACATATTCACCGACAGAAGCTATTAAACATGTGCAAGCTTAACTTACATTTGTTTGTGGAGCTATCCAAGTGGCACAAGAAAATGTCCAGTAAATACGACATATCGTATGATACCAATTTTGCAAACAGAACTGATAGTAGACCACCATCAATTTTGTACGGACGATAGCCGCCTGGCATGAAAAATACCATCAGTCAAAAATGCCACAGAGTTACATATTACAGTATTTATTACTTCTTTTTTTTCATCAAATATGACAAATAATATAAAATTCAGAAGGCAAACATTAATGTCGAAATTGCATGTTTCAAAAGAGTTGATAGAGCTTGATTGTTCCAATTGTACCAGTATACGACAGACACATCGTAGAGAGTGTGCATCTGTGACAAAAATGTTCAGCTGCGTTGATTCGACGTCATCTTGACGGGACGTAATGTGCACTAAGTTTGCCAACAAACGATAACATCTTGCAGAGAAATACACACAGTGAATGTTTTTGATAATCGGATATGCCTCTATAATCCAATTTAAACATTGTCTGGCTTCAATCGATGGTGATTGGACGTCACAGAGCGACGTTAACGTCAATTTCGATGTGCAGAACATGTAAAATTCAGTTTAATCGGTATACGATTAAGATGTTCTGCCAGAACAGTATAGTGAATGAATATCAAGTCTGGTCCTCTGGCTTGCCAGCAATATAATCTTTGACGGCCAGATAACGCTGACGTCGAGACGGCAACGCAATGAATACCGACGTCAAATGCATTGATATGCATTCACAATCTCAATACATAAGACTTAAATCACCATTAATTTAAAGGTGGTATGTCTCTGCATTACGTGATGTCTGTTTACGACATTAGAAACTGCCATGTGACGTAAACGACGTCATTTCGGTTTCCATTATTTTTACGTCTTAATTTTGATAATTCAGATATAAAACTTACCCCCAAAAATGATTTGAGCGTTGCATTTTGGTTAGGTTACTGACTCCTATGACTCTTTGGAAGACTTTTGGATAATTTTCCAATAATTTGTGGATTGCATGTATGCCGCGCACGTGCAAACCATGACAAATGCATATAGCGCGATGAACTTTGTTTGCAGACGTTTTCGTGGGAAAATTATTGATTGCTGCATTCAGACATGATTCTTCATTCCGAATTTGCCCAAATTAGACGCCTGCCGTGTAAGATGCTTAAGTCACCCCCATCTAAAAAGAGGGACGTTTCTATTTCTGCTGAGTATAATAACACTGTCTCACAATTGTTAAAAAACAGATGCTAAACCATTATACATGCAACAATTATGGTTTTTGAGGCCCTTAATTGACAAACAAATATACTTGGTCTTGTCCGATTTTAATAAAATGAATGTTGTGATATGTACTAAATGAATATGTGTATAAGGTTAACGATATTGTAGGGCTAATTAATATTTTAGGGCATTACGTGTTTTTTCACCGAATTGCCCATTTTACTGCGCAACAGGTCACATGTCAATGTATATCTTCGTTCAATCACTGTATCTTCTCTATTGGCCATTGATACTTTCTGATAATGACCATGTGATTAGTGCCAGCTATAAATATATTACACCCATGGGGTGCTAGCAGGGCTACACATTCGATCAATCAATCCGAGGGAGCGGCATCCGTTAAATGTCGCAGATGCAAATATTGACATGTAATAATGTATAACACAATACCTTATCGTATCTCACTGTCTGACTTTTTCGTAAATGATGACGAAATTTTGCATTATGCTTTGAAGTGTCGAAAATATTCGTCGTCATATACGGAAGAAATGTAAATAGCTTTCACGAACTATCACAAATGTGAAAAAGTATAAAATTATATGGTTGATGTCATAACGGATTTACTGTTACATAATTACCACAAAGCTGTAAAATGTATAATCAGCCTAACATTTTTCATCCATGTTGTGTTTTGACTATCTCTGACATGCAGCATTGAATTACTAGTATTCAATTCATTACACGTTCTGACCACTGCTAAGGTCAAATTGCCCATTATGGTTACTGCTGTATGCATAGCCCTGCTAGCACCCCATGGGTGTAATATATTTATAGCTGGCACTAATCACATGGTCATTATCATAAAGTATCAATGGCCAATAGAGAAGCTATACAGTGATTGAAGGAAGAAGATCAGTATGTGTGAAATAATTTATACTGCATCACATCTGGGCAACCTCCAAATAACGTAATTAAATCACTATGTTGGACTGAGTCTGACATTATTTTATGTCAAATTTGCATATTTTATTATAAATATTTACAAAATCTAGGATTAAATAATAGGAAGAAAGTTGATGCCATGTTTAGAGCAAATGCAGAATTATATTATTCCCCCATTACTCTGAAAATTTCACTAACTTAGGATATCATCGGAAATATCGTAAATTTTGTAAATAGTTTCATCATGAAAACAAAACACAATGCTACATAAAGTTGCCACATATATCACATAATGTTTGTCTGTCTCATTTATGTTACTCCAATCAATCAGGATGTTTCTAGAACTACGCGTTAATAATGCATGTATGAAATATTAACGTTAAGTTTTGTGACGGATAGTATTTCAGAAAGAAATAAGTCCAAATTTACTGTCACGTAATTAGTAACGTAACGACTAACATATGTTTACGTTTAACGGCAGTATTTATGTAATCACTGGCATGTTAATTGGTTAAAAATAGGGATGGCAAAACCGATTTTCGAATATTCCATTGGCTATTCGAATACTCGGAACCACATGACCTCTGGAGTAACGATGCTCAGCCATGGGCTGAGGTTATACAACTTTTTATCAATCTCAGACTCAGACAAGCTGATTGGTTAATCCTGAGTTTACGCTCAGTATCAACCAATCAGCATGCTTGAGTCTGAGTCTGAGATTTGAGAAAAGTTTTATAACCTCGGGCCCATGTCACTTGACCGCTAACTCATGAATATTCATCGATGGAAAATAGCGGCCCAGATTTGAACCCGGTTTATTTCGGTTTTAATTAATTTATTTTAATTACAAGAAGTCTGTTTACATAATTGAGACGCGCCATGACATAACGGACCTTCGGACATTTCAGAATTTCGCCACATATTCCACATTTGCTCTGAAAGTTTCGTCAGGATTGGACATCATTTACGGAAATGATGTTCCTTTCTCAAAATCAATTACGGCTAAACTCCAAAATTCCCGAAGGTCCGTTATTTCATGGCGCGTCTCAATATATAATTTATTGATCTAACAAGCAAGATGATCCAGGTATGGAATGTCTTCGAGCCAATACCCACGTGCACCCTTAAATATAAGCTCAATCAAGCGAGATGATACTGTATGTGTATTCAGAGACATATAATGCAAACAGTGGAGATCCTGATGAAACGGCTGGTTACCAGCCGGCACATCTGAATCTGCACTGTTTGCAAATGTATATGTCTCTGGTGTATTGTACAATCGTAATATTATTTTCGGACGAACAAATTCAATAATTCCCGTTTAATGTTGAACATTCGGTGAATCGACAAATTGGACTTTTCTGATACGGTATCAATATATTTTACATGTACAGCGCGGATGCACTGTCTGATCTGGGTCTACATTTGGCCAGTCACAGACGCATACTAATTAAGACACGCCATGTGATGTTACCTTCGGACATAGTAATTACATGAAATATATTTACAAAATGTAAAACATTTGTCATAAATTGAGTCAGAAATAGGTCAAAAATATGTCTACTGGAAAGCAAACGGTGTGTTTACTCCGCCAGGGGAAAACAATTCGATTGTTGTCCCGAGACACCAACTACTCGTGCAGTGCAAATCATACATAAAATGTATAGATGTCGCATTATCTGATGAAAATCAATATTAACTTGTGTTCATATGAAAACACGACTAGCGCGTGTTGTGTAAATGATAGATAAAAATGTACATACAGACGGACAGACGGACGACCATGCCAAAACAATATGTCTCCCCTATATAAGGGGAAGACATAATTATTGTCAGGATCTCGTGATCCAAAGAAAGTACATGTATTTATAAACGACATTATTAAAATGTTTAATACATACCCGACCTGTCGTTAAGGCCTTCGACCTGGATATGAATTGCCAGCACATTCAGCTCAATAGATCGTGGGAAACTATCTGATTGGCTGATCAGAAATTGATTATGTCATGTTCGGCTCACGTGACTCTCGAATATTGACCAGTTACCGACAAAATGAGTCTTATAGTAAGTATGGTGGTCAATCTAGCTCCTGGGAAAATCAGCTGATGCATGTGGTCTGTTTAAACAATAGAAAGGAGCAGATATTTTGCAGAACGAAATTATACTGGTCCTGGTCAGTTTGTTTGTTTAATAGAGTTTAAACCCAAAACCTATATCTCAAACTGGAGCTGCACTTTTAAAAGCTGAACGGTTACCGATATGTACATGTACTTATCGATACATGGATGCACTGATCTGTTGTTTATTAGAGTCTCATCAATGTACATAGAACATAGTAATACATGCTTACATGCAGTAAAATAGTACATCTCCATTCTAAGTAAGAATTGTAAGAGACTATTAAGAAGCACATATTAATTCATATTTACACAACTGTAGCTACATGTATACAGCATGTTACTTTAAAAAAAAATCACCATCTACTATATGAATAAGATTTGTTATCAACATAAAAAGGAAGTAAGAGCTGATAAATACGTTAAAAGGACATGAAAAAAAAATGGTTGTGATAAACATACCTGGATAATTTATTAAACATAGTAAAACGTGGTACCTAACTATAAAACGACGGTTATGTATGATCATCGGCATAAAAATGCAAACCTTCGTTTTAAAATACTATAACATGATTTGGCACATTCGGATCCTTCATAATATTATGAATCATATGATGGGAAGGTTGTCCTCCGAAAATTAAAAATGTTATATCTTACAATGATGTTTGTTTGCTTTGTACCACCTGATAAACTGGCGTACATGTTCTAGATTCGTATATAATTCAATCCTTGTCATATACATGTTTAACTCTTTACATGCTGGGTAAAAAATAAATGCTAAAATAGTTCAAATTCAGACGACAAATTATTAACACATTTTACTTACAGTTTATGAAAATTATCATTTATGTCGTGCAGTTTTATTGGAATTGCATCGTTACGATACAATTCCAATGACATTTTATAACATATTTGGCTGATACAAAATAAATGCAAATGGGTAGACGACAATTTATTAACACATTTTTTTCTTATCATTTTATGAAAACTATCATTCATGGCATGCAATTTCATTGAAATTGCATTGTTACGATGCAATTCCAATGAAAATTCATGTCATATTTGGCTGATATTTCACCGCTACCGAGCAAAACGTTAAAAATAGCCATATACATATACAAGTACATGTATGTTATTTACATGTACATGTATATACATTGTGTCACATAAAACCTTGTTTATATGTATACCTCATGTTGTCACGATTATGTGATCTGAGTGAAATAATAATAATAAAACGATATATTATTATATTATTAATGGCGAACAGTGCAAACCCATCCGAACAATGCACAAGCTGATTTGGATATACACAGGCCGCAAAACCAATAAGCCCAATGTCTCCAATAATAGCCACTTATTATGCAGTTTTCGCGATTATCACTTGTTTCAATCAAAGAATTGTAGCTCATATGACCTAAGATTACCAAAATGTGGGCTTATTTTAGTAATTTTTACTGTTTTTTTTATTTTATTTATAAAACTCGGGACGTATTATGGTAGTGTATCTATCCGTCCGTCCATTTATTTGAGGAATTTTGTGAGAGTTTCTCAGATTTTTCAGTAATTTGACCTAGAAATCGGGGCATGTGCGTATAAAGTTTCGGTTTTGCGAATGACTGACAATATGCCTTCCTTATCCTCGATGGGCGTAATTTTCTGCGCTCTTGTTTTTCTTTATTAATATAATATCATGACCAAGCAGTGTTTAAAGTTTCCGTTTAATGTGTATCAATGTTGTTCCAGTCATCGCATTAGAAAAAGTGTTATGCTTATCTAAAAAAAATCAATGAACCCATTTTTCTCGCGGCAATAATAGGGCTGCCCAAACATGATTTTGGTCGCTTCTAACAGATCAATGGGGCTTTATTTCATACAGGATGTAATACGCATGATCAAACAGTAACTGAACATGAGAACATCGGATATGTCCGGACATTCTGTGATTTATGCAATGATAAATGTTTTATCTTGTCATGGTCGTATAACGTTAATTATTGTGGTTCGCTTTTATCTAGTCGTACATTGGACATACGTCCGACTGTAATGGAGAAATTACGCAACAGTCAGAAGTTTTAGAAATTAAAAGAAAAGTTCTATTGTCAGTGTGGGATGATAATGCTGGTATTCTGGTTATCCCATGGACAGCATCCGCGCAGTCTGATCAGAACATACACTATTCGCTCTTCCCACAGGAAGGTACTCGTGATGCATAAAACATTCCAGTCAGAATAAGCATGGTAATTTACCAGGAGAATGATGTAGATACACCAAGGCACATCGGTGTGTTCTCACTTTCCCAACATTCGATATTTTAGGTAAAATTTGTGGGTTTTCGCATGTTGGGAAAGTGAGACACTATTGTCATGTTTAATTGACGATAATTGGTCAGATTTGCTATTCTGCACTGAAAAAAAGTTATGTACAGAATTTTGAATCAAATAGAAATAAACTACACTGTAGTTTAAAACCAGATTATGTTTATAGCTGAATTGGCTAGCTACAGGGCCGATTAAGCCAAATGTATCAGCCTGTTGCACATAACGTCAACGACGGGTTAACGACTCGTTCACGAATGATAAACATCATCGTGCACCAACATGAGCAATGAAGTGCACAAATATAAACTACCTCGTGCACCAGAGTGCATGCGAGTATAGTTACAAGTATTACGATCGACTGTTACCCCGGTGGAAAATCCAGGCATTTGTTTCAATGCATGTAGGCCTAGCTACATTTACATGTATATATCCAATACGTTTTTTGTGTGTAATGGACAACAATGATTTTGTTTTTTACTTATAATACGAGTACAGTACCGTACAATTCAGTAGTGTGATCTTAGCATAATTACATTTGTGTGTGATATTATAATTGAGCCGGGCTATGACAATTCAACCATTATAGCACGGCCGTATATCGCCGTAAATGAATTGGTGAAACGTTATATTTTCCGTATATGACATCGAAAATTGGAAATAATTACAGAGCATATGCGCAATTTAATTACGCATATGCTCTGAAATTTCCGCCAACTTTCGGCTTCATTTATAAAAGATATAGTTATTTTTGTAAATAATTTTCGGCCAATTACGGACAAGCAATTATGTGTTTTTTCTCAGAGCCTGGTCCATATGGTATGTAAAATTCGAATAAATCAATACGTGCTTTACCGAGGTGTTGGAACTATACAGTCTTGAAGATAAGCCCACCACAGCTCAAACATTCAGACAGAAATCCTACAAGGCCATAAAACTAACAGTGCATCTGATCGATGACATAGTAATGGGAATTTGGGGATTTCACTGGCAATAAATCTTCTCTTAGACCATACGGTTTCCTGCTAGTGAAGGGAGTAACATTACCTGGTTTCCCAAATGTGATGGTGCATTGTATGTCTGGTTGTTACCTTTCATAAAATGCCGAGCTACACAGTAATTGATTGTGACTGTGTAGATAATGAGCAATTAATCTAATTTCTCTATTAAACCATATGATGTTGGTACCAGTTAGAATCGCCTCGCCGATGCGATTCTAACAAGTACCCATGCACAACATAAGTTTTGATGAATACTGAAGAAAAATATGCCAAAGTCGTTATTAAATTCTTCCCTTATCTGTTGCTGTGATGAAAATAGAGTACCAATTTTGTCAGTTCCAACTGGATTTTACTAGTTTAACTTGTCCATGTGGACAGGTTAGGATATGGTGGATGAAACAGTTATTGTCAGCAAGATGAAACTGTTCCATGTGCATAACATGAATAAGTCAGGTTGTAGCAATATGTTCAGATGAAAAACACCAGTTTTATTCAAATCTGAATTTGTGAAGAAATCGCCTTTGAATGCATGGATGTCCCTTTGACTGTGTATACAATACACTCTTTTGCACAATGTAGTTTAGAAATAGGTGCAACATATGGTTGGCCATTCATTACAACATGTAGGAACTGTCTTACAAGAAAGGATATATGTTTGGTCATTACAACTGGTAGGTGTTGCTGTAGTGCATGTTATTGATAACCAGAGATTATAAAAAAATCGCAAATATCAGACTCAGCCTCAAGCATGTTGACTGGTTGGTTGATACTGAGAATATTCTCATGATCAACCAATTAGCTTACTTGTGTCTGAATCTGAGATTGATAAAAGGTTTTATAACCCCATGGCCCCATGTAACCAAAATGCCCGATCTAATGCATACAGTGTAGATCCAGGCGGAATTATAAAAGAAGCCTGTCTATTCGGATCAATTCACATGTACAGGACGACGGAACTACACCCGTGTACCCTATATTGTATATACATGTAATATAGTGCTATTATACGCGTAGGGTATACGGGCGAGTTATGTCGCCCTGTGTTCAAATGTTGTACTTTCCTGGAAGAAATTAACCATTATCCTGCTGCAGACTAGAGCAAGTGAGCGGGGACTCACGTATACCCCCGGCCGCGGCCTGAACACCGCCGTTTGACCTTGACGTTGGCCATCAAAGCCGCATGGGTGTGGCATAGAATGAAAATATGAATGATGATTAATAAGTATATTCAGTTTCAAGTCAATCCGATTTATGGTTTCAGAGATAATGGGTACCCGAAAACTTTACCGCAAATCTTTGAAAAAAACTTCAACGTAAAGTTCTAAGTGATTTTACCTTGACCGTGGGCATCAATGCTGCATGCGTGTGGTATAGAATGAAAATATGGATGATGATTAATAAGTATATGAAGTTTCAAGTCATTCCGAAAAATATGAACATTCAGCAGACGACAATTTTCTGGCAGCGGTACGAGAACATGTTTTGTTTATTGCTCACCATGATCACCAAATTCAGCACATATACTTTTATGGAGAAATAAGAAAACAAGATGAAAACATGCAGAATTGCTTGTAAATACATTTGTCAGATATTTGGGATATATTTGTGATGACAGATAATTAGGGCCCCGCCGAGAAATCGGCGGTGCCCTATAGGTTTCACCCTGTCCGTCTTGCCGTCTGTCTGTCCGGGCCCACATATGGGTATATGTTGGGTAGTTTTTTTTAGAAAAATACCCAACATGTGCCCTGTCGTGAGGAACTTTACCTTCATTCCGTTAGGCTCCTGTTGGGTACTTTTTCGCTTGTTTTGTAGTTTTTTATATAGTAAAATACCCAACAAATACCGATTAGTAGGAACGTCCGTCCATCCGTCCGTTTATTTTTCCGTTTATTTTTTGTTTATTTTTCTCAAATCACCTATAATTTCTGTTCCCCTTCGTGAAAATGACAAAGAAAATGTGAAATTTTATTCCGAATTTTCTTTGTGATTTTCTCCAAATCAGTCTAGTACAACTACTATCAAACCAACTGGCCTATAGCCCAGTGTCAGAGCTAGCAGCTATGCACACATGTACAGAGATAGCACTGCCGCCAAAGCCGTCATGGGAATTAAGCCCATGTTGAATTTAATAGCCTTGCTTTGGCCACCATGCAATAGCAAGTATATTGTGTTTATGGTAAAGATAGTCACTCTTGAAACAGTTGCTGAAATAAGACAAAATCTACCAGTCCATTTATGTAAACTTTTGTTGTTGTTGTTGTTGTTCTGTCTATTTTTTTTTTTTTTTTTTTAAAAGAACACCTTCTTGTCAGCAAAAGGTTGGTAGGGTAACTGCCTTTGTAGTAAGTCTATTGCGAACCAACTTGGCCCAAACAAGATAACACCGCCTATTAGACCCAGATGATTGAGTTTAACCATGTTAACTGTGAAAACATTTGAACCAACTATATATGGTCGTGATTAGTGCAACATTAATACATAGACTCACTCATGTTATATATTATGCTGATGTACATTGGTACGCATGGCCATCATAATATAATTTAGTTTTGTTTTAAATCGTGTTGGTATTATTAATTAACCCTTTACCCCGTAATTAAACTTTTTTTATATAATCTTCAAAATTTAAGACAAAAACAAAACAGATCATTTTTCAGTCGGAGGTTATTTCTCTATATATTTAGGGAAGTTAGAAAGCAATCATATGAGCAATCTAAACTACTCATGTATGCTGTTTTCAAAATAATTTTATATTAATTAGCGTAGTGGGGTCCAAAATCAGACAAACTGACAGACTAGCCAATGACATAATAAACATACTAGCACATGGTCATCGCTCAGGAGGGTGTACGAACAACAATATTCATGGACATACACGTGATAAACTACCAATTGTCTTTGAAATAGTGCATATTGGTTCCCGTATGCTGTTTAATCCGCAATAAATATGGGCATTTTGACCCTTTATCATTCAAACAGATAAAAAAATCGCATATTATTGACCGAAAAGCACTTAGAAGTTGAACGTCTTATTTATTGAGGAAACTGGCGGCCATCTTGGACGCCCTCTTGGATTTCATAGTGACCGCAACAATTGCACACGAGTACACCAGCAGAATATTGTTTCTAACAATACATAGAAGCAATCTAGCTAGGTCTCGTTATTTTGTACGACCAGTTGAATGTGACCGTCTTTTCGCGTATAAGTATGGTCCTTCGCTTATACCGACTTGTAGCCGATATCAGGCCGTTATAGCCATGTTTGCTGGGGTGCAAATGGGTAGCTAGTATACACTATTTCCGTAATACCAATTGTTATTGCTTTCTGAATGCTGTGGGGTGTGTCTTGGACTCTCATTAGAATTGCATCGTAGTGATGTAGTTCTAATGAAATTCCGTGACACATCTGGAGGTCATTTTCACCGGTCACGTGCAAAGGTTGACTATGTCTATAACATTTACTTACCAATTATTGTTGCTTTCTGAATGTTGTGAGATGTGTCTTGGAAACTCATTAGAATTGCATCGTAGTGATGTAATTCTAATGAAATTCTGTGACACACTTGGAGGTCATTTTCACCGCTCACGTGCAAAGTTCACTATGTCTATAACTTTTACTTACCATTTTTTGTTGCTTTTGAATGCTATGAGATGTGTCTTGGAATCTCATTAGAATTGCATCGTAGTGATGTAGTTCTAATGACATTCCGTGACACACTTGGAGGTCATTTTCACCGCTCACATGCAAAGGTTTACTATGTCTATAACATTTACTTACCATTTATTGTTGCTTTCTGAATGCTATGAGATGTATCTTGGAATTTCATTAGAATTGCATCGTGGTAACGAGATTCAGTGACACATTCAATTTGTATAATATAATTTGAGAATATACTATACAGTTGTTATTGTTGCAAGGGGT
>JBEVXV010001264.1:0-26101 GCA_040505915.1 Sedimenticola sp.
TAACAGCTGATTATTCGACACGCACATGTATTGGTGTTACTCAACACGCACGGATAACGGAATAATATTGCATATGTTCTATTCACGTACTACATTTTTCCGTATCACCAACAAAACATGGAGGCAAAAACCAATGCCAGGGAGTATAAAAACAACCGATGCCCGTATCGACGCTTTTTGGGAGATCTGTCCGCAGGTGCTGAAAAAATTCAGGGTGCCGGACAAAGCGCTGTCATGGTACAGAAAGCATGTGCAGACCTTTATAGGTAGAGGCCCAGAGACCCGATTGCTTGAGCAGACACCAGTACGGGTTGAGGCTTGGCTGGGTACGCTGGGACGTAATACTTTGACGCCTGCCTGGTGATACCGAGAGCAAATCGATGCACTGCGCCTTCTCTTTTGCCACTTCCTTCGGCTCCCCTGGTCGAGTGAATTTATTTGGGATTGCTGGCTTGAAGGCCGTATTCCACTTTCGTCTTCTCATTCAGCGATTACTCGTAAAGCACAGAAAAAAGCTACCTTGAGTAGGCTAACTGCTTCCTCTGTTTTCATAAGAACTCCCTTCCAACAAGCGGGTCTGAACCCGATGCAGCTTCCTTTTTAGAGCATCTTGCTGTGAAATGCAAGGTGGCCGGAACTACCCAGGCGCTTGCACTAAATGCCTTGGTTTTCTTTTTTGCGCGGTTTCTGGAGCGCCTCCTGGGAGAGAGATCGGTGGAATAACTGGAATAAGGACGCCTATTAATTAGCATATTGACATGGCATGTTTTAGTGATGGGTGTCCTGGTTCCGTGCTCTGGTTCCGTGGTACCGCACCGGTTCCATATGTCACGGGGGGCCGAATATTTACAAGAGCAGGGCTGTCGGTGACTGGTGGAAAGGGGGGGCGTGATTATAGAGGGAGGAGTGCTTTCTTGAAGTGTGATGAACGTTCGATCGCGGCCCGAGAAACCGCTCCAATACGATTGGCACATATGATGCTGAATAGTTAGCGCTGACGGGATTGACTAATAACATCTCGAATTCGTATCAGGTCGCCATCGAGTGCTGGTTGGCCGTGCCACCATTGATAATCCGGGGATTGATGGCCTACGCCATAAAGCACATTTTTTCGGTGGAGATGTAGGTGTTGCCGCAGTTTAGATAGTGCCTCTGTCTGACTATCAGCAGCAGAGGCGATCAGTTGCTCCCCTTCAGTCAGTTTAAGGTCGGCAATCGCCAACTGACGCTCTCCGCTGGCAAACAGCTCTCGAACATAACGGGGGCTGTGGCAACCCATACAGATCCACTGGCGCACTTCAGGGGTAGGGTGGGTTGCCATGGTATCGCCATGGTCTCTGTTATGGAGATGGCAGTAGCTGCATGTCGGAGCGCGGTAGTTACCCCGTTTTAGAGGCTTGCTCCAATCCTCCTTTTCCTCTCCAAGACGGTTTATGACACCATGTTTGGATGTGGTGTAACTGTGGCTGGCTGGGCCTTGATGGCAGCCCGTACAGCGCTGCTCCTTTCTGGCTTTTTCATTCGACTCACTGTGATGGTCACCGTGGCAGCTGCTGCAGCCAACAGCGGAAGCTGGCGCATGGGGGCCATCACGCCACTGCCTGATTAGTTCAGGGTCACGCTGTGTGTGGCAGTTAACGCACTCGCTATCTGTAAATGGACCGGGTGCAACAGGCGCCTCGGCCAGGGCAGGGTGAGCAACAAGCGTGAGTATGCCCAGCAGCCAGACCATAGTACTTGCCTGATAAGAGACGATACACTGCATCAATTGTGCTCCCGGTTGTAGTCGGTATATGCACCCTTGGTCCAAAGCTCAGAATCTTCCGGTCTGCTCTCCCCGTCCTTCTCTGTTTCTGAAAGTGTGCGTAACTTGTTAGCCTTGTTTTCGATGCGATTCAGTGACGCCGCCATTTTCTTGTGCCCCTCTTTAACTCCGGCAAAGTTTCCGTGGGCGGCGGATTTATACGCCCCCAGGTTGTCGAAATACCACATCTCAAAATAGTCACGCTCTATGGCTGAGACGTTGTAGAAGGCCGGTGCTTGTCCCTCAAAGAATCCTATACGCTCTCTCGGCCAGAGGCTGCCCATGGGGTAGGGTGGTCGTTCGTAAGCCGAAGGTTTGAGCAGATTGTCACCACGCAAATCTTTCAGAATATCCTCTGCCGTATAGAGTTTTACCCAGGCCTGTTTGCGCTCCCGATCCAGCTCGGCCAGCCACTGGGCAGACTGTTCCTCTTCATGACAGTCACTGCACAGTTTGATCCATTTTTTACGCAATACCTGATTCTTGGATGTGTTGGGGTTGATCTCGCGCAGGCCAAATTTCCACATCGACTTATTGGCCACCTGATGGCGTCCCTCATCCATGTGACAGTATGCGCAGGTGGGGGCTTTGTAGTTGCCCTTGGTCAGCGGTTTTGACCAATCCCAATCTTTACCTTCAGCCAGATAGAGCTTGCCGTGGGCAGAGCCAAAGTAGCTCTCATCGTCAGGATGGGGAGGCCCCGAGTGACAGGTGATACAAGCTTCTGGGCGGCGTGCCTCAGCGGCTTCAAAGCGATGGCGGGTGTGGCAGGAGTCACACTTGGTGGCCACCGAATGGCACTGAACGCAAGACTGAACCTCGGCCTTTGGCTTGTCGGCAAAGTGGGGGGCATCCACGGCCCGTTCCATCGCCAGTACATGGCTGGGAAAACCGTAACGGGCTTCATCCTTGAACTCCCCGTGCTGTTTATCGTGGCAGCTGCCGCATACCTCAGGTGTGGGTAGGTGTAGCTGCTGATGATCGCTGCCGTGGCAATCGTTGCAGCTGACCGGTTTATCACTCTGGGCGTGACGGCTGGCACGCCAGTCGGCAACAATGCCTGGGGTGATCCCTTCGTGACATTGGATGCACAGCGCTGCCGTGAATACGCCCTCGATTATTTTGGTTGACTGATAGAAGTTGTCTGGGTCCCAATAGCCCTGTACCGGATCGGGTGACCAATCGCGGGAGTAGAGGCCGGTCCCGCTTCCCCCCTTACTCCAGTGCACATAAGCAAAGCCTGCTGACACCGCCAATAGGGCTATGATAGGAAGTGTGATAAGTACTAATCGATTACGCATGGTTTATGACCACTTCGGGGGGTTCGCCACCAGCGCAGCAGGCCCAATCCCATCAATAGCAGGAAGGGGAGTAGGGGTAGGGTGGGTGTCAGCCAGGAGCTTTTGGCCGCTTCATCATCTGCTTCATCATCTGCTTCAGGAGTCGGAGTCAAACCCTGTAAAGAGGCGGGATCAGTGTGATCAGGGAGGGTGGTTTGACTCCGACCCCGCCCAGCGTTAGTGGCATGACGCGCCAGGTAGGCCAGCACTATCTCCTGCTCCTGTTGCTGCATGGTCTCCACACGCCCCATCAATCCCCCAAAGCGATTGGAGAGATCCATTAACATAAACATGTTGGCTGCCACACCCTGCCACTCAGTGGTTGTGTGACGATCAGGGGCGGGCAGATTATGACATTGGCTACAGTAGCGGTTAACTAACTCTGCACCCTGAGAGTGCGCCTCAGGAAGTGACTCTGGGGTGAGGCCGGGGGGCAGTTTGTCTTTATAGACCTCACATAGATCGATATCCGCCCAGGTGTGGCTTGCGCTGAGAGGTAGTGGCAGAAAAAGGATCAAGAGAAGAGCGGCTTGCCAGATCATGCTTGCCCCCGGACGTGTTTCGATGAGCTGAAACTGGCTAGCATCCCATCAGCCGCCTTGCGGCCTGCGGCTATGGCATTGACGGCGAGATTTGGACCCAGGGTGTTATCTCCACCCGCCCAGATTCTTGGATGGGTGGTGTGGCCCTGGTTATCCACACGAATGCTTCCATGGGGCTCTAGGGCGATCTCAAATGCGCTCAACCAAGGGGGAGGTGCCGGTTGTTGCCCCAGCGCGATAATCACCCGATCGGCATCAACGACCTGTTTACCGCAGGGCGTATCAAAATTTACCCGCTCAACCTGCTGCGTTCCCTCGCAGCTGAGCGGGTTATGTTCCAGCACAAACCGGGCTCCCTCTTCGCCGGCCAGGGTGATCTCCCTGGGTGATGCGCGCAGGCTGTCGGCTGGGCCGCGGTAGGCGATGGTGACCGTTGCTCCCAGGCGCAGTGCTGAGCGGGCACAATCCATGGCGGTATCACCGCCACCGAGAACCAGTACCTGCTGACCGCTTAATGACTCTCTCGCACCGGCATTAACCTTTTTCAGCCAGTTGAGGGCCTGCTCAATACCCGGGAGGTTTTGCCCAGGCAACGCTATGGTTCGTGACTTTTGCGCACCCAGGCCTAGAAAGAGAGCATCATTGTTTTCAACTAAGTGGGAGAGTGCGGCCTCATCCACGGAAGTTTCGAGGCTGAAACGAATACCTGCCTGTTCAAGCAGTGCCTGTCGGCGCTCCAGCAGCGTCTTGTCCAGTTTGAATGATGGGACGCCTGTCTGCAGCAAACCACCAATCTTCGATGATCGGTCATAGACAGTCACCTCCACCCCCGCCCGATTGAGACGTTCCGCGCAACTCACTCCTGCGGGGCCGGCACCAATGACTGCCACCCTGCGTCCGCTACGCTGTGCAGGTGCGGTTGGTTGCCAGCCTGCATCCAATGCAGTTTTAGCAATGGTTCGCTCAATCGTACCAATAGTGACGGCTCCTTCCAGGCGGTTGCGGGTGCAAGCCCCTTCGCATAGGCGGTGCTGAGGGCAGATCGTGCCGCACACCTCGGGGAGCGGTGAGGTGGCATGGACCAGATCTCCGGCCTGTTGCCAGTTCCCTTGAACGGCAGCTTCCAGCCAGTCAGGGATAAAGTTGCCCAGCGGGCAGGCATTGCGACAACCGGGAACGCCGCAATCGAGGCAGCGCTCGGCTTGAAGTTGCAGCTCTTTCAAAGAGAGGGGCTGCTCCGTCTCACTCCAGTCGGTTAAACGTGCCACCGATGGGCTATGTATCGGCTCAATCCGGGGTTTGGGAGCTATCGGTTTTTGCTTTAACAGATAGCTGGCATCCTGCCGGAGATTGGGCCGTAGTAGATTACGCACATCACGAATTTCCAGTGCATCGGTGGGGCAAGAGATAACGCAGCGGGCACAGCCCATGCAATCCTCAAGCCCAGTGATTTTGCCAGTCGCCTTGCCCTGCTGCCATACCGGGATGCCCATATCACAGGCCTGTTCGCAGCGCTGACAATCGATGCACTGGTCGGTATCCATTTTAATATCGTAGAAACCGGCATGATTGAGCAGACCAAATGTTGCGCCATAAGGGCAGAGGTAACGGCAGTAGAAACGATTGCCGGTGATAGGGATGATAAAAAATGAACCAAAATAGCTAAGTCCCACCGTCATTCCGAAAAGGCCGACCAGAGTCACTGTCCAGGTATTTGGTGGGAACTGGGTAGAGACCATCACCCCCACATACCAAATAAAGAAGAGCCACTTGGTATGACGTAAGCGCCAAGCCCAATCTCCACGTAGAGAGAAGCGGCGAAAGGGAAAGCCCACGGTCTCGCGGATAGCGACACAGGGGCAGCCAAAGCCACAGATGATCCTCCGCCCAAAGAGAAAAACCAGCAGCAGGGCAAGAAAGAAGGTAAGGGTTCCCGGTGTGTGCAGGGCAGGGAAGACCGGCTGACTCCAGACATATCCGGTATAGGGTTCGAACACCGGCCTAAGCCAGGGAATCAGCCACCAGAAACCGGTGACAACGGTGACTAAAATAATCAGGCGCTTACGGGTATAGGGGTTCTGTTCCGCACGGATACGCCAGAGGCCAAATGCAAGGATAATGGCATATTCGGTATAGCGGTTGAGCCAGATAGGGCTCTCATACAGGTAGAGCCAGGATTCGTTGAGCCAGCCAAGGAAAGCCAATGTGAAGGCGACCATGGAGAGTGCCATGACCCATCCGCGATAGCGCCCTGGCAGGGTCCCTTGCCGAGTGGCACCTTGGATTCGGGCGCTATAGTCCAGATTCATATTCTGCTATAATTTTTTGTGGAATCATTAATTCAATAGATCTCTTGAATAAGTGGATTATAGTTGGAGCGATAACGATGTCAACGGATAATTTCAAACATCAACTCTTCAGCCAATTTGCTCGGGTTGCAAAGGCGATGAGTAACCCTTCTCGGCTGGAGTTGCTGGAGTTTCTGGCTCAGGGCGAGCGTAGTGTAGATGCCCTGGCGCAGGTTTCAGGCCTGACCGTAGCCAACACCTCGCAACATCTACAGCAGCTTAGGCAGTCGGGTCTGGTAGCTAACCGCAAAGAGGGGCACAAGGTCTATTATCGATTGAGTGGAATGGATGTTTCAGCACTACTCGGTTCATTAAGGGGGGTGGCGGAGCGGCATCTGGCCGAAGTGGATCGTCTTGTCGATGACTACCTTAAAGTCAAAGATAGCCTGGAACCTCTGCCCGCCAGTGAGTTGCTTGAGCGAGTGCGAGAGGGGTTGGTTACCGTACTGGATGTGCGGCCAACAGAGGAGTACGCATCAGGACACTTGCCGGGTGCAATCAATATTCCGCTGAGCGTGCTGGAAAAGCACTTGGATGAGTTCGATAGTGATCATGAAGTCGTTGCTTACTGCCGTGGCCCGCACTGTGTACTGGCTTTTGATGCCGTAGCCAAACTACGGGAGAGAGGTATTACCGCCCGACGCCTGGATGGCGGACTCCCTGAGTGGCAGTTGGAGGGGTTGCCAGTTGAGTCATGAGTGACAGCTTCCAGCCCAATTTAGTGCTAGTTCCACCGCTCTCATAGTGATCAAGATAAACGGCTATGCAGATAAGTCCTGTGACCTGCGGTAGGAGTGAACTTGTTCGCGATGAACATGCCCCGGAGCTGATCGCGAACAAGTTCACTCCTACAAGACGCATTTAACCCTCAGCAGAATTGGCTACAGGATTTTCATACAGATCGATATAACAAAAAAGGCGCATCCATCTCTGGATACGCCTTTTTATTGGCTTAAGGGTATCTCAACCCTGGCCATTACAGCACTTAACTATAGGTTAGCCAGAATCTCATCGACACTGGCTTTTGCATCGCCAAACAGCATACGTGAGTTCTCTTTGAAGAAGAGCGGGTTCTGTACGCCAGCATAACCGGTGGCCATTCCCCGTTTCATCACGATGGATGTTTTCGCCTTCCAGCACTCAAGTACCGGCATACCCGCGATGGGGCTCTCCGGGTTGTCCTGAGCATCCGGGTTGACGATATCGTTGGCACCGATAACCAGGACTGCATCGGTCTTGGGGAAGTCGTCGTTGATCTCGTCCATCTCCAATACGATGTCGTAAGGCACTTTGGCTTCCGCCAGCAGTACATTCATGTGGCCCGGCAGACGCCCGGCAACAGGGTGGATGGCAAAGCGGACTTTGACACCCATGGCCTGCAGCTTCTTGGTCATCTCATAGATCGGATACTGAGCCTGTGCTACTGCCATGCCATAGCCTGGAATAATCACCACCTCAGCGGCATTTTTCAGGATCTCTGCGGTTTCCGCAGCCGAGACAGGATCTACTTCGCCCTGATCGACATCTTCACCGGTTGAAGTGCCACTTGCCGTACCAAAACCACCGGCAATTACTGCCAGGAACTTGCGGTTCATCGCGCGGCACATGATGTAACTCAGGATCGCACCACTACTACCCACCAACGCACCGACAACAATCAGCAGATCGTTGGCAAGCATGAAGCCTGTGGCAGCTGCCGCCCAACCGGAGTAGCTGTTGAGCATGGAGACTACAACCGGCATATCGGCACCACCGATGGCCATGACCATGTGGACACCAAACACCATGGCGACCACTGTCATAATCACCAGTGGCATCATGCCGACGCTGTGGGACTCGGCACCGACGAACTGGGTGCCGAGAACGATACAGGTGACGCCCAGTCCAAGGTTTAGCCAGTGACGAGCAGGCAGCATCAGCGGTTTGCTGGTGATGATGCCCTTAAGCTTGCCGAATGCGGCTACTGAGCCGGTGAACGTTATTGCACCGATGAGTACGCCGAGATAGATCTCTATCTCATGAATGGTGCGATCAACACCTTCAAGATGCGAGTTGGGATCAAGATAACTGGCGTAACCCACCAGCACGGCGGCAAGGCCGACGAAGCTGTGGAGTATCGCCACCAGCTCCGGCATCTCGGTCATCTCCACCCGTTTGGCGAGAAAACCACCGATAGCGCCACCTACGACCATACAGCCGATAATGGTAGCGTAGCCGGTGACCTGGGCACCCAGTACCGTGGCGACAATGGCGACCAGCATACCGATGATGCCGTAGAGGTTACCGCGTCGAGCGGTCTCCTGGTTGCTCAAGCCCCCAAGTGCGAGGATAAACAGAATGCTGGCTGCAATATAGGCAACCGTAATCATACCTTCAGTCATTTTTCTGCGGCTCCTATTTCTGGAACATTTTCAACATGCGCTGGGTGACAAGAAAGCCACCTGCGATATTGATTGTGGCGATAAGAATGGCGACTGCCGCCAACACCGTTACCAGCATCGAACTACCCGATACCTGTAAAAGTGCACCGATAACGATGATGCCTGAGATGGCGTTGGTGACACTCATCAGTGGTGTGTGCAGTGCAGCGCTCACGTTCCAGATCACCATGTTGCCAATAAAGCAGGCAAGTACAAATACGGTGAAATGGGCGAGGAAGTCTGCCGGTGCTACAGCACCGACACCAAGCAGCAACAGACCGGCAATACCCATACCGATAGCGGCTTTTACGCCACTGGGCTTCTCTTCCTCTTTTTTAACTGGAGGTGCGACTGTTGCCATCTTCTCCTTAGGAGGCGCAGCGGAGATTTTAGGTGCGGGTGGTGGCCAAGTGATTTCACCCTGGTCGATTACAGTCACGCCACGAATCACCTCATCTTCCATGTTGACGTTGATCTGGCCATCCTTTTCAGGCGTCAGGTCGGTCAACAGGTGTCTTAGATTGGTGCCGTAGAGCTGGCTCGACTGGGTCGGTAGGCGGCTTGGCAGGTCGGTGAAACCGATAATCGTAACGCCATGCCTGGTGATGATCTTGCCGGGCTCTGTGAGGGCGCAGTTGCCGCCCTGTTCAGCGGCGAGATCGACAATGACACTACCGTCGCGCATGGACTCAACCATGCCTGCTGTAATCAGCTCGGGAGCCGGTTTGCCGGGGATCAGGGCGGTGGTGATGATGATGTCCACCTCCATCGCCTGCTCGGCAAACAGTTTCATCTCAGCTTCGATGAACTCTTTACTCATCACCTTGGCGTAGCCACCTTCACCGGAGCCGTCCTCATCCTCTTTAAAGTCGAGTTCGAGGAACTTGGCACCCATGCTCTCTACCTGCTCTTTTACTTCAGGGCGGGTATCGAAGGCACGTACTACGGCACCCATGGCACCGGCAGCGCCGACTGCGGAAAGACCCGCAACACCAGCACCAATGATCATGAATTTAGCGGGTGGCACTTTGCCAGCAGCGGTGATCTGGCCGGTGAAGAAGCGACCAAACTGGTTGGCTGCTTCGATAACCGCACGGTAACCACCGATATTGGCCATGGAGCTAAGGGCATCAAGCTTCTGGGCGCGGGATATGCGTGGAACGCTATCCATTGCCATAATGGTCGCTTTGCGTGCCTTCAGCCTATCCATCAGCTCTGCATTTTGAGCGGGCCAGATAAAGCTGATCAGGTTGCCGCCTTCCCGCAGCAGCTCTGACTCATCTATACCGAGGGCGGGGTGGCACTCGGGAGCGCGCACCTTCATCACAATATCGCACTCAGTCCATAGTGCTTTGACATCTTCATAGATCTCAACGCCTGCTTCGCGATAAGCCTCATCAGTGAAATGAGCTTTCTCGCCAGCCCCGGTTTCAAGTGCTACGGAAAAACCTAGTTTCTGGATCTGTTCCGCAGTTTCCGGGGTCAACGCGACACGGCATTCCCCCTCATGGACTTCCTTTGGAACTCCAATTTTCATGGACATACAGTTACCCTCCTGTCTATCAGTTCAAATTTACTTTCCAACTGCAGTTGCCCTAATGGGTAGCTGCAGGAGGCATACAGGTTATCAAAGGAGCCTCTGGACAAGTCATGGCCGATTGCAGTGCGCTCAGGAGTCGCAATATCTGCGTTGAAAATCTTGCGCCTCCTGAGCACAATTTATTTTGGCCAGACCTGTTCAGTGGTTCCTTAATGTGTGGCTTTAAAGTAGGGCAGGGCACCGCCTGCCTTGAGGATGGCGACATCCTTCTTTTCAAAAGCCGGTTTCAATGAAATCTTTTCGCCATTTACTTCAAGGAGCAGGTCGCCTTCGAGGTTGGATACATCGAGAGAGACTTTGTCGCCCTGACTGATCTTTGCATAGTCGTCAACATTGGCGAATGTGAGTGGCACAATACCAAAATTGACCAGATTTGCTACATGAATACGCGCAAATTGTGCGACAACTACCGCTCGGATGCCGAGCCAACGGGGGCAGAGCGCGGCGTGCTCACGCGAGCTGCCCTGTCCGTAATTCTCTCCACCGATCAGTATGCCGTGACCACCGGCATCACGATGTGCAACTGAGCGCTCTGCAAAAGTGGTATCCACCTGATTGAAGGTGGCCTGCATCGCGTACTCCTTGACGTTGGAGCGCAGTGGCAGATAGATGCCTGCGGGTTGAATATCGTCAGTACTGATATTGTCACCCAGCTTAAGCATTACCTCGCCATTGAGTCTCTCTGGCAGTGCCTCAAAATCGGGTAGCGCCATGATGTTGGGGCCGCGAATCACCTCTACTTTCTCTGCCACTTCCTGTGGCGGTGGGGTGCTGAAGGAGGAGGTGTCATCTACCTGAGGTGTCTGTTCAATCTCAATTTTACCGCTAGGTAGCGTGATCTCGCCGGTCAAGGCGCTGGCTGCCGCCACCAGGGGGCTGACCAGATGTACTTCGGCGTCTGCTGTCCCCGAGCGTTTGGGGAAATTGCGGTTGAATGTACGCAGGCTAAGCCCTTTGCTGACGGGGGAGCCGCCCTGGCCGATACAGGCACCACAGCCATTCTCCATTACCCGGACACCAGAGGCGTAGAGCGAACTCAGGTAGCTGGAGTTGGCCAACTGCATGGCAACCGCCCGGGAGCCGGGGTAGAGGAGTGTATCCACCGCAACACGCTTGCCTTTGAGCATCTGAGCAAAGCTGGCGATATTCTCGTAGGAGCTATTGGTGCAGCTGCCGACGCAGACCTGGTCTACCTTAGTACCCACGTGGTCCGAGATCTGCTCGACGTTACCTGGTGAGGGGTAGATGGCGATCAGCGGCTCCAGTGCATCGAGATCGATCTCGATAGTATCGACGTATTCGGCGTTTTCATCCGCAGTCATCGGCTTGTAGTCGCCACCGCGGCCACGGTTTTTGAGATATTCGTTGGTACGCTCGTCACAGGGGAAGATGGAGGTGGAAGCCCCCATCTCAGCCCCCATGTTGGTGATGGTGGCGCGCTCGGTGAGAGAGAGGCTGGCAACGCCTGGGCCGGCATATTCAAAAATTTTGCCTTTGCCGCCCTTGACTCCGACAATGGAGAGCATCTTTAGGATGACATCCATGGCCATCACGCCATCCCCCAGTGTGCCGGTGAGATTGACCTTTACCGCTTGGGGCATGGGGAGCATGTATTCACCCGTGGCCATTGCCAGGGCGACATCATAACCGCCTGCACCAAAGTAGATGGCACCCATGCCGCCTGCATTTACCGTGTGGCTGTCGGCACCAATACCGGTCATACCCGGTTTGACGAAGTTCTCAATGTTGAGGAAGTGACAGATACCGGTGCCTGGGGGTGAAAAAATGATGCCAAGCTTGTCCGAAATGGTTTTCAGATACAGATGATCATCGGGGTTTCTGAAGCCCGACTGCATCATGCTGTGATCGACGAAATTGACAGAGAGGGGTTTTACCCGTTTAACACCCATCGCCTCCAGCTGCAGCATACACATAGTGCCGGTGGCGTCTTGGGTGAAAGCCTCATCTATACGGAGGGTGATCACCTCACCCGCTGCTGGCAGGTCACCACCGCCGACCTGATGCTCGGCGAAGATCTTTTCTGTTAAATTTAAGGGTTTCATCAATCTCTTCCTCTAAAAATTCTGTAGAGACGGTTTTGTCCAGCTCGAAAAAATCCCCTCTCCTTCGAGGAGAAGGGATTGCCTCTGACATTCGTTATTGCTCTTTATCTCATGCGGCTATGCGTGAGAAAACCGCAACCACAGCTTGTATACCCATTTTTGCCAACAAACACAATTTCTTTGTGGTAGGTAGTTAATAACTTTACAAGGTCTGTGGTGGTGGTGTTTCTGCGCTTACCCAGGTCAGAAGATTTACTGGCATGATTAGCGGGTAAGAAATAAAGTATTCAAACGTATATTTTCGGTGGTAAATGACACTCTTTTTCGCTTACTTGATGGCACTGCTTTTTATGAGCTGAGTGGATGTTAATTATATTGTATAAACAGTATGTTAGTATCTTTATTTAATGTTGTTTTGCGGTGTGTCATGGGCGTTAATAGCGCTGCTTTTGTGGTGCGGAGATGAGAGCGCTTGTTCACTCTGAGCAACATCCTTTATGCCATTAGGAGATTAGATTACAGGTTATTAATAGAGATGAGAAAGCCGCTTTAATTATAATAGTGATAAGCATATCTGATGGCTGATCAGGTATAATGTCATCCATAATATTGAGTCTGGCCGGGAGCCTGTCGGCGAGTGAATTGTTTTATTTTCGGGCGGCCTTCCAGGCACAATAATCCTCTCGGACGGGTTCCTACAATAATATTTATCCCTCGGCAGAGTTAGTTACGCTACAGTATTTTCATGCAAAGCCATAATAGATGAGCTACGCAGTAACTGGGAAAAGAGTGCATGGTTGAACAAGCAGCAGATAGCGGAAGAGGTAGTGATCAGGTCAATCTGACCATTAATGGAAAGTCGATCTCCGCACCCTCTTCACTCTCGGTGATACAGGCGCTTTGGCATACGGGTTACCCAAGGGTAAAGAGTGTCGGCTGTCTTGAGGGGGTTTGCGGCTCCTGCCGCGTCATGGTTCGGCGGGCTGACAGTCGCGAGGTGACCACCGAGCTGGGTTGTCAGGTGCTTATCGAAGAGGGGATGCAGGTCAATTTTCTGCTTTTCCCGACGCCGACCCACCACCGTTATCAGCTCGAAGAGATCAACAGCTCCTGGGAAGTGCAGGGAAAATTCCACAAGTTCTTTCCCGAGGCGGAAAAGTGCAGGCACTGCGGCGGCTGCACCACAACCTGTCCAAAAGGTATCCGTGTTGAACACGGTGTGGAACTTGCCTGCAAGGGACGTTTTGAGGAGGCAGGCGCACTGTTTATTGAGTGTGTGTTGTGCAATCTCTGCCAAACGGCATGTCCTGAGTCGATCGCTCCAAATCATGTCGGTCTCTTCTCCAGGCGGGTCTCTGCCTATTTCCATATTCGGCCGTCAAACCTGATTAACCGCCTTGAAAGATTGCGCAAAGGTCAATTGGAGATAATTAAATAACGCTATGGCACTCATCATAAATCGGCTTAATCCATGACTAACGGTATCCCATACGCCACTGCGCTAGAGCAGTATGAACCCAAGGCTGAACGCCCCTTGCCCGAGCAGACGATGTCGGGTGAGGCACTGCGGCGCGCCTATCATCCCGATCACTATGAAGACTCTATCGTTGAGCTCAAGGTCGGAACCAATAAGGGAGACGCCTGCCATCGTCAGCTGGCCGACATTCTCCAGGCCGATGCCAGAATTGATGAGGCTGATCTGGCGGGTGCCCCTATAGTCGAGACCGATGTTCTGGTTATTGGCGGCGGTGGTGCGGGCTGTGCGGCTGCACTGACAGCCTCCAGAGGTGATGCCAGCGTTATTCTGGCGACCAAGCTGCGTATTGGCGACAGCAATACCGTAATGGCGGAGGGGGGAATTCAGGCCTCCATCGAAAAAGATGATACCCCTCAGATGCACTACGATGACACCCTCAAGGGGGGGCATCACAATGTAAATAAAGATCTGGTGGCCAAGCTGGTAATGAATGGTCCCGATGTTATCCGTTGGCTGATTCAGCAGGGGATGCAGTTTGATCTGGATAAATACGGTGATCTGCTGACGCGCAGGGCTGGTGGCACCACGGCTGACCGAATTGTCTACTATCGCGACTATACCGGCCTTGAGATGATGCGGGTTCTGAAAGAGGCGGTGCGCACCAGTAGGGTAGACGTATGGGACTACAGTCCGGCGGTTGAACTGCTGACGGATGAGTCGGGACACTGTGCCGGTGCGGTCATCTCATCACTTGAGGATAACCGTTATAAGCTGATCAAAGCCAAGTCGGTTATTATTGCCACGGGTGGTATTGGCCGCTTGCACCTCAATAAATTCCCTACCTCCAACCACTTTGGAGCCACCGGTGATGGCTTGGTATTGGCCTATCGGCTGGGCGCAAAGCTACAGGATGTAGACTCTTTTCAATACCACCCCTCGGGCCTTGCCTATCCGCAACATCTGGCCGGTACGCTGATTACAGAGGCGGTACGCTCCGCTGGAGCCTATCTGCTTAATGGTAACGGTGATCGCTTTATCGAGGAGCTTCAGCCGCGTGACCAGGTGGCAGCGGCGATACTTCGTGAGTGTGCAGAGGGACGGGGTGTTACGGTTGAAGGTGGCGGCCAGGGAATCTGGCTCGACACACCAGGCGTGGAACTGCGCGAGCCCGGTATTTTTGAAGCCCGTTTCCCCAAGCTGATTGAGTTGGGAAAGAAGAGCAATATCGATCCAAGAAAGCAGCCCCTGCTGATCTATCCGACGCTACACTACCAAAACGGTGGTGTCATCATTGATGAGAATTGTCAGAGCAGTGTACCCGGACTCTACTGTGTGGGTGAAGTCTGTGGCGGTATCCATGGACGCAATAGGTTGATGGGTAATGCACTGCTCGAAATTATCTCATTTGGTCGTTTTGCGGGGACACATGCTATGGAAACTGCCCCTTCGCGTATACACAAAAAGGCCTCGATCGAGCACTTGAGTCAGCTGCGTCGCGAATTAACACTGACCCATATGCCAATGGATAGACAGGGGCCAGTACTCTTTCCCAGCTACGCCAAATTCGAAAATGATTCGGATTACGGTGGCCTGCACAAAAACACCCAAGTGGAGAGCTAACCGATGTCAAAAGATTGTCTGAATCAGGTACTGTTCCACCCAAATAGCCGCACAGGCCCGGACCTGAGTGCCTGGCTTAAAGGTTTTGGCGGTGAAGGTCTGGTCAACGCGCTGGGGAATATGGATGCCATCATCCCGGAGATAAAGCGCGCCGGTCTGTTGGGACTGGGTGGCAGCGGTTTTCCCACCTATTTCAAGTGGGAGAAAATTGCGGCTCAGGAGAGCGAAGAGAAATATCTGATATGCAACGGCAACGAAGATGAACCGGGTACCTTCAAGGACCGTGTTCTATTGGAGGAGACGCCTCATCAGGTGATTGAGGGCGCAACCATCACCGCCCTCGCTACCGGTATCAACCGGATTGTCTTCTATATCAATCCGCACATGACCAAGCCGATGGAGAGCATGCGTCAGGCAGTGGCTCAGTGGGAAACGTCTGAACTCTTTCTCACCGCTTCCAAGAAACTTGATCGGCCCCTCAGTTATCACGTTGTCCCAAGCTCAGGGCACTATATTGGTGGCGAAGAGACGGCAGCGATAGAGTCCGTAGAGGGTAAGTTCCCCTTCCCTCGTGGTAAACCGCCGTATCCCGCCGAGTTTGGTGTCCATGGACACCCGACCCTGATTAACAATATTGAAACCCTGGCCAATGTCTCTCACATCGTCCGTAATGGTGCCGATTGGTACCGGGAGCTTGGGCTGGGTGAAGCCGGTGGCACCAAGATCTACTGTCTGAGCGGTGATGTCCTCAGGCCGGGAACCTACGAGCTGCCCATGGGGACGCAGCTGTCTGAGCTGATCAACGTCTACGGCGACGGGATGCTGGTCGGTAAAAAGTTGAAAGCGGTCTTTACCGGTGGGCCATCCAACACCATTCTTACTCCTAAAGATCTCGATGTACCTCTCGATTTTGACTCGGTAAAAGCTCGCCGCTCAGCACTGGGTACAGGCGCTATGATCGTGGTCTCTCAGGGTACCGGCATCGTCAAACGGGTGGCGGAGTATGTGAGCTTTTTCGCCTCCTCCTCCTGTGGTCAGTGCCCTCCCTGTAAGACGGGAACCTACTATGCGTCTCAGCTGCTTGCCAAGATTGATACCGGGCAGGGTACCCGTGCCGACCTGGATACATTGATCAACCTCTGTAAAATTCTCCCTGGTGCAGGGAGATGCCATCTGCTGGATGGCGCCATCAAGGTTATTGACAGCTCGCTCTACCACTTCATGAGTGAGTATGAGCAGTCGTTGAGGAACTGAGGGTGGCCTGAGCAGCTAAGCGCTATGGATGCTGCTGTATAGTCAAATCGAATCATATCTTATAGGTCCTCCCCTATAGGAGCGGCGCCCTCGCCGCCATGGACGTTGCACTCGCCCTGCAAAACCCCGTCGCCCAGAAGGCGGGGCTCCTACAGTTGAATCCTGTGCGTAGGGCAGAATCCGAAGGGCTTTCGCCAAGAATTTTCATCCGATGCCAGCATTTGCCAGAAATCTTTCAGATTTCGACATGTAGATCTATTCCAAATAACTCAATCTATACTATAATTCCTATTATCTAATCGATGTATAGGCTGTAGGTGATGCACTTGCAGTGCTCTGGAATTTGGATTGAGTGTCACTGGTTGTAAGGATGAAACGCTATGGAAAAGCACTATGAGATTATTTTTACGGGTATCAAAAATACTCCTCATAAAGAGGAGATAAAATACCGGGTCAGTCAACTTTTACATATAAAATATAGGGCTAGTGAGCGCCTGATCAACTCTACCGACAGAGTGGTTTTAACACATAAAGTAAACCTGGATCAGGCAGTGAAATTGCGTCGGTTGCTTGACACGGCGGGAGTGAATTGTGAAATAAGGCCGTGCAACGCTTCAGTATCAGCCACTGCTGCGGTAGTTGAGAATAGCTGCTTTACCTGTCCCTCCTGCGGCTTTACAGAGAAGCTTACCAACAGCGACCTTCCTCCTGAAGTATGCCCCAGCTGCAAAATTATCACCGCAGAGTATAGCGCGAGTAAGGATGAGGCCCGGGAGAGGGAGTCTATCCAGGAAAATCTTAGAAGTATTAGAAAGAGAGAGCTGGCGATAGAGAGGGCTGCTCTTGCTGCGGTTAAAGCCGACTTGCCTTCACCGTTATCAATTCGTCGCCAGTGGCAGGTTAGGGCGGTTGCCGTGGGGGCTGTAGGTATTGCCATTGCTCTTGTAACCGCTCTTTTTCTCCCCGAAGAGCCCCACTCTGTAGTCGGTGATGAGAGCATCCCACAGACAATAACTCCCAAAGATACCTCTGATGAGAGCCAATACGCTCAAGGCGATTACCCCAATAACCTGCCATCAACCGCTGCGGGGCATGGAGATGTGAACTCTTCTGAAAGAGAGTGATGCCGTATAATCCCTGTAGGAGCGGCGCCCTCGCTACGATGGACATTGCACACTCTTTGCAAAACCCCATCGCCCCGAGGATGGGGCTCCTACAATCGAAATTTGTTTGCACTGTCTGTGGTCTGTCGTAGCGCTTATCGTATCAGTTAAGGTCTCACCGCCACAGACATCTCTCTTATCTCAGTGCACAATGGGTAGAGGCAATAGTGGGGTGTTCAAGTGAGTCTGTATGAAGGTCGTTTCAGGGGTAACATGGTCTCTTTGGCTCAGAGACGGGTGTTTCTGGCAGATGTTGTTTGGTCTGGTGGAGTCATCAGGTCAATTACCGAGTGTGGATCAGAGTCATCAGCACACGGCTACCTGATCCCCGGTTTTATCGATGCTCATGTTCATATAGAGAGCGCCATGCTGCCGCCGTCCGAGTTTGGCCGTTTGGCCCTTCGACACGGCACTATCGCTTGTGTTGCCGACCCCCATGAAATTGCTAATGTGCTGGGCATAGAGGGTGTCAGGTTTATGCTCGATAATGCCCGCCAGTCTCCATTTAAGGCCTTTTTTGGTGCTCCCTCCTGTGTTCCCGCCACCCCTTTTGAGACGGCTTTCGGTGAGATTGGCTGTCAAGAGATAGAGGCCCTGTTGGCAGAGCCCGAAGTCTGCTGTCTCTCTGAGATGATGAATTTTCCCGGCGTATTAAATGGCGATCTGGCGGTATTGGCGAAGCTGGATATCGCCAAAAAGAGGGGCTTTCCGGTGGACGGTCATGCACCGGGGGTGAGAGGTGGAGCCGTTATCGCCTATGCGGCGGCGGGTATCACCAGTGACCATGAGTCTATTGACCTTGAGGAGGCGCGGGAGAAGATTGCCGCTGGAATGTCGATACTGATCCGTGAGGGTTCGGCGGCAAAGAATTTCGCCGCCCTCCACCCCCTGATATCTGAGTCTACGTCCAAGGTGATGCTGTGCAGTGATGACAAACATCCCGATGATCTTCTAGCTGGGCATATCAACCAACTGGTGACCCGTGCGGTTGCTGCAGGACATGGAGTGTTTGATGTGCTTCAGGTCGCCTGCATAAATCCTATCGACCACTATCGGCTGCCGTTGGGGAAGCTACGTGTGGGCGATCCTATGGATGCCGTGGAGGTCTCTGATCTGATGGGTTTTCAGGTACAACGAACCTGGATCGACGGTGCCGTGGTGGCGGAGGAGGGGCACTGCTGTCTTCCGCCTCTGAAGCTGTCGACACCCAATATATTTGATGCCAGGAGAGTAGTGCCGAAAGATATGTCCATGGCTGCTATCGGTGAACGGATGAGGGTGATTACCGTTGAAGATGGTTCACTGTTGACCGGCGAGGCGCTACTTGACGCCTGCGTGCAGGATGGGTATTTGGTTGCCGATATCGGACGGGATATCTTGCCGATCTGTGTAGTTAATCGCTATCAGCCATCCGAACCTTCTCTCGCATTCGTCCAAGGGTTTGGTTTGAAGCGAGGTGCTATCGCCTCCAGTGTGGCTCATGACTCACACAATATTATTGCCGTTGGTGCTGATATCGATGCACTCTGTAGCGTCATCAATGGGGTGATCAACAGCAGAGGCGGAGTGGCCGTGATGAGTGAGGATGCTGTAGAGATCCTGCCGCTCTCCATCGCCGGTATCATGAGCGATCAGAATGGAGAGAGGGTGGGGGAGGCGTATGCTCGCCTGGATCGTTTGGCCAAGTCTCTGGGTTCAACCCTCACCGCGCCTTTTATGACACTCTCTTTTATGGCGCTGCTGGTGATACCTGAGCTGAAGCTGAGTGATAAGGGGCTGTTTGATGGCCGGACGTTTCAGTTTACCGATGTGGTGGTGTAAGGCTAATAGCCATAGGTGGGGCAATAGCTCTGGAACTAATCACAACGGTAACTTCTCAAAAAGTCCGTGCCATAAGGGGGTGCAGTAACACCTTTTCAGAACACACGGTGAATTCATCCCTATACGCTCACGGCAGCATCCCTGCTGCTGTACGTCCTGAAAAGGTGTCACTGCAACTAAATAATTACGCTACTCTTAACAGTAGACGCTGAATGGATCATGAACTTACTGGAGCCTGTCCTACTCTCGGACTGGCTCCTAGCCAGTGCAGAGAATATACCTCATATAGATTCACCCTGTGACTCCATAATGCAGCTGAAATTGTAACTATTCATAGATCCCTGTTACGAGGGTATTTTTACCAGGGGTCGGAGTCGACTGCGATAAGGTTTTTGGAAATTACAAAGTTATTGCCGCAATCGACTTCGATCCCAAGCACTCAATGAAGCTTGGGGGAAGAGGTTAATGAATGAGATTGAAACGCTGTCGTCTGGTTTAGAGCAGGCGTTGCTCTCCCTCGACCGGATTGGTGCGGAGGCGGTTTTTGCGCAATGTCAAAAAGAGATGCCTTTGATTGAGGTGGTGGAGCGTGTGGTGGCTCCGGTGATGGAGAGTATCGGCATCGGTTGGGAGGAGGGGAGTGTGGCGCTTTCTCAGATCTACATGAGTGGCCGTATCTGTGAGGATATGGTGACTGCTGGAGTCTCTGCCCAGGGAAAAAACCTGTATCAAAATCAGCCGAAGATAGTGATTGCCGTGCTTGAGGATTTTCATCTACTGGGAAAACGCATTGTTTACTCAGTGTTACGGGCTTCCGGCCTGTTGGTGGATGATCTGGGGCAGCAGGATGTTGACTCTCTGGTCCAGCAAATAGAGGAGAAGAAGGTAGATATAGTGCTGATCTCCACTCTGATGCTGCGCTCAGCTCTGCGGGTTAGCAATCTACGTGAACAGCTGCGACAGCGCGGCATAACCGTAAAGATTGTAGTTGGCGGTGCTCCTTTTCGTTTCGATGAGCATCTCTGGGAAGAGGTGGGTGCCGATGCAACAGCCAATACAGCGACAGAGGCACTGCCCGTAATTAAATCAATTATGGGGGAGGCGTCATGAACGCAACCAAAATGAGTTCAATGGAGCGGGTATTAAATACGCTACAACAGAAAGAGGCCGATCGGGTGCCACTCTTCCTGTTACTCTCTACTACCGGTGCGCGGGAGATGGGGCTCGGCATCCAGGAGTACTTTTCCGATCCCCAGGCGGTAGCAACCGCACAGCTGCGTATGCGGGAGAAATTCCGCCACGATTGCTACTACACATTCTATTACGCCGCTATCGAAGTAGAGGCCTGGGGAGGAAGTGCAATCTTCTATGATGATGGGCCACCCAACGCGGGAGTGCCCCCCATTCTTGATGCGAAATTGATCGATACTCTTGCCCCCCCTAAGGTAGCCGATGCTGAGGGATTGCAGCGTGTTCTAAAAACCCAGCAGTTGCTCAAGGCTGAAGCGGGCGACGAGGCCTTGATTATAGGCGTTGTGATGTCCCCTTTCTCACTGCCGGTGATGCAGATGGGTTTCGAGAGTTATCTCAATCTTATATACCAGGAGCGGGAGCGCTTCCAACTTTTGATGGCGCTTAATGAGCAGTTCACGGTGGAGTGGGCCAATGCCCAACTTGCCGCTGGTGCACACGCCATCTGCTACTTCGACCCGGTTTCATCACCGACCCTGATTCCCAGAGAGCTCTATCTGGAGACCGGTTTCAAGGTGGCTAAACGCACACTGCCGCAGATCAACGGCCCCACCGCCACCCATTTGGCCTCGGGGCGTTGCGAAGCAATATTGCCAGACTTGATTGAGACCGGCACCGGTGTAGTGGGTGTCAGTACCGATGAGAGTCTGGCCGAACTCAAGACCATTGCCGGCGGAAAGCTGACTCTGCTGGGTAATCTCAACGGCGTGACCATGCGTCGCTGGACAGTTCAGGAGGCCGAAGAGCAGGTCAAACAGGCGATAGCCAGTGCTGGCAGAGGGGGTGGTTTTATCCTCTCCGACAACCATGGAGAGATCCCCTGGCATGTCTCCGACGAGGTGCTGATGGCTATTTCAGATGCAGCTCACAAATGGGGGCGCTACCCCTTGGAGTGGATCGATTAATATGGCCGATAGACTTACCCTGATGGTCTGTGATTACTTCTATAAGGAGGTGGCTCGTGTTGTGGAAGAGGAGGCGTTTGGTGATCTGAACGTAGTTGCCTACACCGCAGATTGCGATCATCCAGGGGCTGTTGCCAAAACCTTGAATCACTCTCTTGCCGCGCTGGATGAGGGAGCAGGTTCAGTCTCTGTTCTGGGGGGGTACTGCCTCCGTGAGTTTGACCGAAATAGAGTACCAGAGGGTGTTCGTTTTCATCCGATGAAGCAGTGTTTCGAGTTGTTTCTTGGTCCAGAACAGCTGAATGATTACCTGAAGCAGGGGGTTCATCTGCTGACCCCAGGAATGCTTGATAACTGGCAGGCGCAATACCGGACATGGGCATTTGATGATGCTGATGCCAAGGCATTTTTTGTAGAGTCCACCAGTCGGCTGCTTCTACTGGATACCGGAGTTGAACCCGCTGCAATTGAAAAGTTGCAAGGGTTTGCCGATAAGGCAGGGCTATCCTGGGAGCTTGTCAATGTAGGGCTTGATTCGCTACGGCTCTTTATCAAGGCTCTAGTCGCTGAGTGGCGGGCGAGTGAGCAAAAAAAGAGCAAGATCAGCCTGCTGAACGAGAAGGATAGGCAGTTGGCTGACTATGCCATGGTCAATGATATGATCAGTGGGATTACCCAGCTAACAGAAGAGTCATCCATAGTGGAACGGGGGCTTGAGCTTTTTAATATGTTCTGTGGTCCTGGGCAGGTGATTTACCTGCCACTATCTGATGATAGGCCGGGGGAGGTTGCTTGCACTCCACCCTTTTGTACCATTGATGATGGTGTAATTCGACGCCTTGCTGGATTTACTGCGCTCTACGAGCTGGATGATCAGGGTGGTGGATTTACCCTGGTTATTGACCGCCTGGGTGTTCGTTATGGTGTAGTGTCAGTTAAGAATATTGCCTTTCCCAAGTATCGTCAGCACTACCTTAACCTCTCTCTCAATATCACTCCTGTTATTGCTCTTGCGCTGAGCAATGCCCGGACCTATCAAAAACAGATAACGGCAGAGGCGCGGATGAAGGATTTGAATCGACAGTTGGCTGAGAAACAGGTTCCTTGAAAAGCCTCTGAACAAGTCACTTAGCCCTGACCCTAACTGCGGATGTGTACCATATACGGCTCGGTCTCCCGAGATCATGTGCCTCTATCCAGGCGAGGTGCAGATTGCCGCTCTCATCCATGACAAAACTTGGGTTTGACTGCTCCCCTGGGCCAGAGATTACCGGGGCGGTGAAATCTTCACTCCATTTCATATCATCGGTGTAGCGGCTCATCCAGATGTCAGATGTTTCGTTGCGGTAATCATCCCAGGCAACAAGGATTGTGCCATCCCTACTGCCTGTGACAGCAGGGTTGTAGTGAGGTAGGTCATCCCCGACCTTACCCTGCACTTTTTCATTCAGCTCGTACTCTTCCCCGCCGTCGTAGCCAAGAGCGGCGTAGATACCATAACCTTTATTGCTGCGGCGTTTATCCATCCATGCGGCAATAACCTCATCTTCACCAAAGGCGGCTATGGCTACACGAGTAACGCCGTTGCCTTTATCGTATTCATTGCGGTTGCTACGAAACTCATTGAGGTTGTCGGGTTGAGAGAAGGTCGTACCATCAGTCGTGTGGCTGAAGAGCAGCCGTGTGTGGCCCTCTCTCCGGTCTTCCCACGCTATGGCTATCCCGGCGGCACCTGCTGCAATGGTTGGGTAGAGTTGCGGTGCATTGATGGCATCCGGCTCGATAGGGGTAGGTCTGCCTCTAGTAAGCTTGCCGGTTTTGTCAGCCGTCACCTGACAGAAGTGAATATTGGGGTAGCGATCACGCTTCTCACGCCATGCAATATAGCCTTTTCCATTGAAGCTGCTGATGGTGGCCTGACCAGCGGCACTGCTGGAAATTTTTACGATAGGGCCAAGTTTAGCGCCTATAGCCGCTCTGGCTACCACAGCACCGGCCTGCTCCCACACCAGAATGAAGCGGCCGTTTTTCAATCCGGCAATGGCGGGTTCATAGGCATCTTTGTCGTTGCTGATCTGTATCGGTGCGCTGAAGGTACTGCTTCCTTGGGGCTTAACCGCATAGTAGATCTGAGGTTGGCCACTACGGTTGTCTTCCCAGGTAATGGCCACTTGGCCCTCGGAGAGCGCGATACTTCTTCGGCCTGCTGAATCGAGATGATGAAATACTCCAGCCTGCGGTTTTTCCGTAACGGCAATCCTCTCGGAAAACGCCCACTGGGAGGCGGCCTGCAGTTGCAGTGGGGCGAGTAACAGTAAGATCAGGAGTGTTCTATATCTCATTGGGCGGCTTTGAATGCTTTGAAGTTAGTTGTTTTGTAGTGCCCGCCATTGATGTACTCATCATACTGTTTCATTTTTTCAATACTCTTGAAGCCCGCAAGGTTAAGCAGCTGGGTCTCATCCTGAGTTTTGAAAATAAAGGTGGGCGTGCCGAGGATCCTTGAGCGGGTGGCAAACTGCATCTCGGTAATACGTTCACCATTGGGCAGGGTGATGCGGTTTCCACTCTCGGTATCTACATAAGCAAGAATATAGTGGCTGTTGAATCGTTTCTGAATCTCTATGTCGCTGAAGACCTCTTTGTGCATCTTACGGCAGGTACTGCAGCCGTAGCGACCAAGATAGAGAAAGACCGGTTTGTTCTCTTTGGCCGCTTTGGTTATGGCCTCACCATAAGAGAGAAAATTGTAGCCTTCAGGTGGTGCCGCCTCTGCCTGGATAGAGAAGATAACAGCGAAGAGCATAGCCGCACACTGCAGCACGGGTGTTGTGTATTTTAGTGGATAGCTGCTTGTCATGGTGATTGCCATTAGTTGGAGCTGTTCAATTTAGAGGGTAGTGCCTATAGTACTTCAAATAGGTTATGTATAAAGCGACTGTTTCATATAGTTTATCAATATTCAGATATTGAGTGCTGCGCCCCGCCCTATTGGCCTGGTGCCGTAACTTCTCAAAAAAACCCGTGTCATAGGGGGTGCAGAAACCCCTTTTCAGGAGACGCGGTGAACAGATCTCTGTACGCTCACAGCAGCATCCCTGCTGCTGTACGTCTTGAAAAGGTCTCACTGCACCCACCTGGAAGTTATCTTGTGCCCGGCATCATCTGTACCGGGTTCCACTGTTGCATCTGTCTGCTTCCCTGACCCAGAGCCTGTCCCATCTCCTTAACGCTGGACTCCATGCTGACCATGCTCTCACTCATCTTCGATGTTGATACTAACATTCGGCTCATGGTTTGATTCATGGAAGAGATATCTTTGGTAAGCGAGCCCATATAGTGCGTCATTTCGGTCATTGATCTACTCATGTCACTCATCATCTTGACCATGAACGAGAAGGTGATTAAGGCACCAATAATGATAAGGACAGGTATGATTTTTGAGTTCATAAAGCGGGTTCCTTGTTGTTACAATTTTATTCACATGTAGAGTGATGTGTAAGTTATGATATTAATATCAATGATAAAACTAATGGTAGCTAATCGGGGGGAATTTGCCGTGAAAAAATTAATCATCGGAGTTGTTGCGCTAATTATTTTGATAGGAGCGACCTTACTCCTTTTTGTCGGTTCACTGGACTCTATTGTCCAGGCTGCTATTGAAGAAGTGGGTACTAAAACCACCAAGAGCCAAGTAAAAGTCAATGGGGTTAGTATCAGTCTTAGTGATGCACAGGGGACGCTGAAAGGTCTATCAGTCGCCAATCCTGCCGGATTCTCCAGTAACAAGGCGCTCTCTCTCGGCCAAATCAAGCTTAAACTGGATGCAGAAAGCCTAGCCTCAGACACCATAAGGATCAAGGAGATTGTGATAGACCAACCGTTCATCAATTATGAGTTTGGCAAGGGTGGCAGTAACTTTGATGTAATCAAGAAGAGTGTAGCCGGGGAGGGAGGATCTGACACTTCTGATTCGGCAGGAAGTGCCAGCCCAAAACTGATCATTGATAATCTCTACATCAATGATGGCACTATCGCGGTGACATCAGCATTGACAGGGGGTAAACCCTTGAGTGCAGTACTACCTAAGATCCATCTCAAAGATATCGGCAAGAGGAGTGGCGGTGCTTCAGCGGAAGAGGTGGCGCAGCAGCTACTCGCCAGCCTGACCAAGGGGATAGGCTCAGCAGTTGGAAAATTGGATCTGGGTAAGCTGAAGGATGTTGGTGCCGCTCTGAAAGAGAAAGCCGGTGGCTCTACCGAGAAGGTCAAAGAGAGCCTGGGTGAAGCGGGGGAGAAACTTAAAGGTCTGTTTCAGTAACACTGATACTAAAGCCTGTCCGGGAATAGGAGACCTATTGCGGAAAGCCCATTTTGGCCCTTTTTTGCGCTCATTTTCGTTGAAATAAGAGTAACTATTCGCCTCAAATGACCGAAAAAAAAATGACTCAAAATGGACTTCCCTCGCTACGGTGCCTATTCTCAGACTGGCT
>JBEVXV010001265.1:0-2282 GCA_040505915.1 Sedimenticola sp.
TGTTGCCCAACTGCGCGGCTATAGCCTGGAGTTTTTGCAACAATATTTTGGAAATCGCGGCGGTGAGCACCTCTACCATCAGGCCAGGGGTTTCGCCTCAGACCGGGTGGGCGCTACGGAGGGGAGACGTTCCATCTCCAAGGAGACTACTTTCAACAGCGACGTGACCGATCAGCGCCATTTGCGTGAACGCTTGCGCGCCCTCTCTGCCGAGGTTGGCGCGACTGCCCGCAGAGAGGGACTGAAAGGGCGTGTTGTTACCCTCAAACTGCGGCTTACCGGTTTCGAAACCCACACACGTCAGTGCCGACTGCCCGAGGCAACAGCTGCCGACAGCGTGATCTTTCAGCAGGCTTGGGCGCTCTACAACAGCTCTGACCATGTCGGCAGGCCGGTGCGGCTGATTGGCCTTGGCATCACCGCCTGGGATCAGGGTGAGGTGGAGCGGGATCTGTTTGATGATCCGGAAAAACGCCACCGTGAGAAACAACTCTACTCCGCCATCGATCAGGTAAAGGCACGTTTCGGACGAGGCAAGCTGGGCCTGGGGCTGGAGAGGAAAAAAGATGAGGATTGAGGTCTGCTCCACCATCGATGCCATCCCCTCAGTCGATTGGGACAAGTTGGTCAGAGGTAACAATCCGTTTCTCCGCCACGCCTTTCTCGCCGCGCTGGAACACAACAACTGCGCTTCCCCCACCTTTGGCTGGCAGCCGATGCACCTCGCCGCCTGGGCGGGTGAACGGCTGGTGGCCGCCATGCCCCTCTACCTGAAAGAGAACTCCTATGGCGAGTTTGTCTTTGACCACGCCTGGGCTCAGGCCTATCAACGCCACAGCCTCTCCTACTACCCCAAGCTGGTCTCATCTATCCCCTATGCACCGGCCACCGGTCAACGCATGCTGCTCGCCCCCGATCTCCCGGCCGCCAAACTCTCCCAGGCGCTGCTCGACAAGGCAAAAGAGGTGGCGGGGGAGGTGGGTGCTTCGTCACTCCACTGGCTCTTTATCGATGAAGAGGAGAGCAGGCAGCACCACTCCATGGGACTGATGCTGCGCAACGACGTACAGTTCCACTGGCACAACAGAGGCTATGCCGACTTCGATGCCTTTCTCGCTGAACTCAACGCCAAGCGGCGCAAGAACATCCGCCGTGAGCGCCGTCTGGTGGCAGAGAGCGGGCTGCGCCTCCAGCTCTTCCACGGTGATGAAGTCGGTGATGCTCTCTGGGAGCGGTTCGCCCGTATGTACGAAGTACCATTCGAGCAGCGCTACAGCCTGCCCACCCTCAACAGCGGCTTCTTTAAAGAGACGGCAAAAGAGATGGGCCGGCAGGTGATCCTGGTACTGGCCCATGACGGCGACGAAGCCGTCGCCGGTGCCTGGATGCTACGCAGCGACGACACCCTCTACGGTCGCCACTGGGGCTGCCTGAAAGAGTATGACAACCTCCACTTCGAAGCCTGCTTCTACCAGGGTATCGAATACTGCATCGCCAACGGCCTGAAGCACTTTGAACCCGGAGCCCAGGGCGAGCACAAAATCTGGCGGGGATTCCTGCCCACCCGCACCTACTCCAGCCACTGGATCAGCCGGCCCGAGTTTTCTCAGGCGATTGCTGATTTTCTCAAGCGTGAACAGATGGCTATTAATGACTACAAGGTACAGCTTGAGCAGGGGTCGCCTTATAAACGAAGATGACAGGCCTTTATTACATGTTTAAGGGTGCGGGCAACGCCAGGGGTCGGAGTCAGGCGGCACAGTGAAGTGGATTTAATCCGGAACTGCAAGCCGCCTGACTCCGACCCCATACTCCGCTGACACTCTTTCGGCGATGGTAGCCTGGGTTGAGCTTGCGAAACCCGGGGGGTTATTCCACCAAAAGCCTTGCCACTGACCGCATTCCCGGGTTTCGCTCCGCTCAACCCAGGCTACTGGCTGCTGCTGCTTCTAGAGATGAAGGACTTGAAGCCAAGTGGTATCCAGACAATCAATGAGAGGGATGTCTCCCTACAGACAGTCGATTGTTTGATTATGCTTATAATGCTTAAATAACCAGAGTGATATACCGGTGCAGGGACGCAGAATTCCTCTTCGTGACCTGATGCCACATTTAATCCATAGGATGGAGCTGTGATGATAATCAACTACTTGACACGGCAACTTGCTGGAGTGTCAATCAACCTCACGGCCGGATTTCGACTGGCTACCGGCAGGGTGGTGTCCAGGAGAGATTTTATCTACTCCCTTGACCAGGGGCTGTGGCTGATTCTTTTACTGGTA
>JBEVXV010001266.1:0-2063 GCA_040505915.1 Sedimenticola sp.
TCAGGAATTTGAAAGCGGAGATAGCTATGGTAGAGGCAGAGAAAGAAGAATGGACTGGCTATGTCGAAGATATAGACAGTCGGATGGAGCGATTACAGCTGGCAGATACCAGTATGGACGAAAGAGTTGTTAGGCGGAAGAACAGGGAGCTGTTAAGAGCAGAGGAGGAGATGAGATGCAGAGATGTCAGAGAAGATGGACAGAAGGTAGACAGCTCCGTGGAACAACGGAAAGGTACAGCAAACGCTGTTGGTCAGAGTCCATCAGGTACGACGTCGTACAAGGTGACTACTGAACCCAACGCACGTCTAGGTGATACCAGTCCTGTCACCAAGCTGACTCTCGGAGAGGATTCCGTAGACCTGTATCATAAACAGGACCGATCTGCGTCAACACCTCTCACAACAGGAAAGGCGGTACGAAAGTCTGACAGCTTTTCTGATGAACTGGAGTTTGGGGATGGAAGTCATCATACCTTCTCAGGCTATGATGAGAAGCTACACAGCAAAGCAACCCCGGCACCTCGTGAGAAGGTTGCAGTCGGCAGTAGTTGCCCAGAGCCGCGACTACTAAGCCCGTACCTGGCTGGCTCCCTGGATACCGCACTCGAGAAAGAGAATGTAGCCGCCATACCACGCAGTAAGGATAGGATCCCATACAGTGATGGATATAGCTACACCGGAACACCAACCTTCGAGGCCAGCGCTGGTGTAAAACCATCCACTGGTACTCAGAAGCGTGGTGTTGATGATGGCCTGATAGACCATAATGCAAGAACGACAGTTCGTACTGCATATGAGGGCCGAGATAGTACTAGGCCTCCCAGTTTCCTAGAAGCACCAGATGATCAGAGGCAGGCACCTGCCATGAAGCCATATGAGATGATGGATTCCTCGGCTGGGGATATACGATATCTGCTAGAAGAAAGAAAAGCAGAAGAACGATTGGCTCAACTAAAGAGGGAAGAGGGTGAAGTTGAACAAAGAGTCAGAGAGAGAATCCTGTTTCTGAAGAGGAAGGAACAAGAGATGGAGGTGGACAATCAACGGCTGATAGAAGAAGAAAGAACTAGAATCAGTAGACTACAAGCTATGGAGTCCAAACAGCGACAGATGGAGGACAATTGGAGAAGGGAATACACTCTGATGAAGAAGAAGGAAGAAGATCTATTGATGGAACGACAGAGACAGGAAACTGAGGAACAGAACAGAATCGACCGGATGTACGAGCTGGAAAGGAGACAGAAGCAGACGGAAGAGGAGCAAAGGCAACAGGTGCTAAGGAACTTGAAGACAGAGGATGACAGAAGGGAGTATGAAGTACGAGGAAGGTTACTGAAGGAGCGAGAACAGGAACAGAGGAAACTACAAAGGCAAGCCGCCGAGCAACGGAAAAGAGAGCAAGAGATACAAGTTCAGCTGGAAAGTGGACAAAGGGAGCCGACATTAAGGGATTTGAAAGAAGAGGAGGACATAAGGGAACGTGCAGTCCAAGAGAGGATACGAAAAGAACAAGAGCACATGGAACTAAGAAAGCGTGCCAGCGAACAACGAGAAAGGGAACAAGGGATGCACGATCAACAGGAACGCCTAATGAATTGGGAAGCTGATGTACGGAGGAAACAAGAACAGAATCCCACAACAGATCGTTTAGGGATGCTCTTTGAAGCCGAACAGAGACTGGCACATGCCATACAAGAAGAGATCCAGAGGAAAGAGGAGCAACAAAAGGAATCGGAGCAGATACCGACATATCAGTCAAGAAGCAGATTGGGTAACACGTTGCTGATGAACAAGGATGGGCCAGGAAACGTGTATGTCAAGCCAACCGTAACCTCTTTCTCCGGGACGGAACCAATCCCCAAGAATGAGTGCTCGTTTGAGATTTGGACATTAGAGGTTGAGTGCATCATGAACACCTACCCGGACTACCTGGTTAGCCAAGCCATCCGACAGTCTCTCAAAGGAGAAGGGAAACGGGTACTCCTACCACTGGGACCACATGCGACGGCTCAGGCAATCATCGAGAAGATGGAGAGCGTATTTGGCAACGTGGTCAGCGGA
>JBEVXV010001266.1:2073-2682 GCA_040505915.1 Sedimenticola sp.
ATCTGTTCTACAGCAATTTTACAGCTCCAGACAGACTGATAAAGAGACTGTGACGTCATGGGGACTTCGCTTAGAGGGAATCCTTCAGAAGGCGATTAGGAAGGGCCAAATTCATCCTGAACAGAGGAATGAGATGCTGAGAATCAAATTCTGGAGGGGATTACAGAGCGACGAGTTAAGGAATGCGACCCGCATGGCATTTGAAACAGAAAGAGACTTCGAGGTTCTACGAAAGAAAGTGCGCTCGGAAGAATGTGAGATTGAGACGAACAGGAAAGACAGTGAAGCGATGAGACCAGGAAAAGAGAATCAGGAGACAATACAACAGCAACAGATCCAGTTGAACAAAGACAAGAGTATGTTTGCTGACATTTTCCAGAAATCTATAGTTTACCATCACACAACACACTACTTCTTCAATTTTAAGAGTTCAAAACCACTTAAGCAAACAATGCCTAAAATGTTTACGAATAGTGTGTTTTGTTCCTGTGCACTATAAATTACAACACGACCCTGTCCATTGTAATATCACCTAGTGAGTTGTCAATTATACCACTTAATGAAGTCAATTGTAATTTGTATCACCTACTAAATTGTCAATTGTATTAC
>JBEVXV010001267.1:0-3375 GCA_040505915.1 Sedimenticola sp.
TAACGTCCCATCCATGATTGTGTGGTGATGGGATACTGACCTTCGCATGTAGACTATTGCGCCACAGTGCTGCCTGGTAGTTGGCCCGGCGGATGTGTTGAGCAAGGACATCAGCGCACGGAGGTAGTCGGCTGGGATCAGTGGTTCCGTTACCAAACATAATGTGTCGCACCTTGTTAACACTGATTTCGGTTGGATACCCATACAACGCACATACACTCCTTTCGCAGCTGGTGATCAGGCTGTCAGAAACATTGAATGAACACCCTAGTTGCTGCATGGCATCACAGAACGACTCATTGTTCGTCAATAACTTCAATGTAGATGTTTTACCATGGCCGATGAATGCACTGACCGAGTCACAACCAGTGAATGCGTGTGCTCAAATTAAGCCATTACTGACATCTTTCCCAAGTTTCCGGCTGATGCTTCTTAGATCGATAAAGTGCTTACGGTGTTGTGTACCAGTCAGGAACAATAGCCTCGCCTCAATTGCTTCTATGCCACATAGACCAATGCCTAGGACGGCCACATCTGTATCTGGAGACTGGATAATGATGGTTTCAATGCCGATTTAGTTACGTCAGCCGCATGCACCATCAGCCGACAGTCAGCTTCTTCATGATTGCTGGTTAGGTCTTCTACAATTGTAGACTCTGTCTGGTCACCGGAGGCTGTTATCCTGTGACACTTTTCTCCACTTGTCACATACACTGTGTGTTTTCCAATATAGGCGGCACAGACACGTGTCTGCCATTCCTGTACAAGGAATGCTATGAATGATTCCTTAAACCTGGTACTTCGCAACAGAGACTTGAATTGCCTATCGATACGTTGGTTGCCACTGCTAATGGTAGTCAAGTGAGGTCCCGCTTGGTCCTGGCTCCTGGCATCTCGCTCTAATGTCTTAATGGACACATCCCTGTAAGTGTCGGCCACTAGATCGATTCTGCAATCTGCTGGTGTGTTCTTGACGACGATCTTCAGTACTACTACTGCTAAGTCACTATACGTCACGTTGTCTGTTGGATTTAAGGCGTGAAGAATTGCCATGGCGTCATAGAGGTATGCGACATTGTCCGTCGGAACAACAGGGGGCTCAACCAGCACTTCAAGCTTCTTCAGGAGGCATGATTTGACAGTCTTAGCCATATCTCCACTTGGTGTAGCGATTGAGAGTGGCAGAGTGCCTAGAGGATACGTCATTAATTCAACGTTGTCAATGTGGCGTACTTGTCCTAGGAGGAACAGACGAGCAAACAGATCACGTGAACTCTTAAGACATTCCTTGGCATTGGACTTTTTCTTCTTTGACATTGATTCAAATGTCTTCAGGTTCAGTTTGCGAATAGGACTGTAGAAATTTTCTTTTCCTTCTAACTCTAGCCTATCATGAACAAAACTTTTCATAGCAGTCAGTCCCCTAGCATGTGCATCAATCAGATCCGATGCGACTTCGGTTGTCGCTGTTGTTCCTGTTGCCAGGTGACAAATTGTGTTGTCTCCATCAAACGGATTCCGCCAATCGCAAACGGTCTCCATGACTCCCAGGACCTTCTTCTCATCGTCTTCTACTCGGTTTCTTCCTGCATCCTTTGCAATGAACTCTGACACGTGGGTTGTGCCCTGTCCTGAAATAAGTCGACACTGTTTTGTGTAATCAGCTCTGTCTGCGCGAAGTAGTGACCATTTGAAAGATGCAGCTATATTGCAACTGATTCCAACAATGCCCCCTCTGGTCTTGCAGTCGCGGTTGATGGTTGATTCCACTGTTTGGTCCACTGGAATTCTGCCAAATGGATTGTCCTTGCTACGCTGTACAGTAAACAGCTGTCCACTGGTGAGTTGTTCGTGCGCATCTGGGTGATCGATTTCGAGGTTGTGCATCATTAGAAGATAAACTGGTAGGTATCTCTCGTAGTTGATACGGTCATACGCCCAGAACCAAACAAGCATTTCTTGTAGACATTCGATGTGCAGGTTCCAGTCTCCTTCTCTAGCTGAACGGATGAATCGCAGCAGTAGGAGTACAGTCTCTATGTAATCTGACCAGAAGCGCTGTAGACCTGTCAGTGATTCAATGTATTCCACATATAATGCCTGTGCTTCCATGAACACTTCACTGGTTTGCAGTATGCGGAGTGCCTCCTGGTTGACATTCTCTCTGAAGTCGCCTACCCTCGCTATCAGATTCTCCATGTCCAGCTCTTTACCAACATCTGTCAGCCAGTCTATGAATCCTTTCCACCTGAGACGACTGAATGCCTCGGCTCCGATCTTATGTGCCTTCACTCCCCGGTTCCAATGTTGCCCCTCAAACACTTTATTGACTGATCCGCTTGCAACAACATCAGCTTCCACGAATACATCGCGAAGTCCTGCGCTTCCATAACGCTTGGCAGGAATGGCTAAGTATGCCATGCCAAGGTGCAATAGTCCCTGTCGCAGCACAATCCTGTTAATTCTGGAGTCGCTCGTCATTCCAAGTTTGACTTCCATTGCTTTCATCCAAATACCCAAGTCCACCTCAACTTGAACTGAACAGTCACCCATGCCTGGCTCTGTTCCGTTGTTGATGTCCGTCATGTCTACTGATCTTCGCAGGAATGTATATATCACATCCATTCGTGTGGGTGGAGCACATATTGTTGGACAGTATCCCACTCGATGTGGCAAGGGGAACATCTCTTCCTTTCGGAGTTCTGCATTGAATCCAACCCATCCAGGGATCGTTTGATGTGCAACAACGTCCTCATGTTCATCAGTCAGCAGAGTGGGAGCTAGCCTGGCAAGGAACCATACGAAATCTATGTCCTTGGCAGGCTGGCTCACTATTGGGTGAAGGGTTGCCAAACGTTCAGTGGCATCAGCGTACCGTTGTGGCTCGGGCCTCTTTGAAACTCGGTAGTCATGCAACACTTCGTCTTCTGGTTTAATTGATTTCTTGTGTCGACCCTTCGACTCGGTAGTGGTGCCGGGTGGCTGACAGGTAGATATTGCTGGTTGTACCATGATCCCGTTTGTACTATGGGTGGTTCCCTTCCCTGTAGCGGTTTCCTCTCGAAAGTCAATGTTATCCCATCCGAATACTGCGGGTACGTTAGGTAGGATGTTTCCTGGCAATATTGGATCCCCCTTTCGCGACAAATGCTGCTCAGCCACGGCCGTTTCTATTTCCTGTAACTTACTCTTAGAGACACAGTGTCCAAAATTGTTCAGCAATGTTACCAGCTCCATACTTCCAGTAATATGATGGGCAGCAACTGCAAGAGAGACATGCTTTGGGGTACGGATATACCCATTTCTAGAACAATATAGTATATCTTGCCCTATCGACAACACCTTCTGTTCAGTGGAGGATGGTACAGTCACTTT
>JBEVXV010001268.1:0-3513 GCA_040505915.1 Sedimenticola sp.
GGAGGGGTGTCCCCTCGTTCCAGGGGGGTTTGGGGGGCCTCCCCCGAGAAATTTTTGAAATATAGATCGCAAATGGTGCAATCTGAGAGGGGTTTCGACGATATACTTGAGTGATCAGTATGCCTATTCTGTATCCGTATTGGTACGGTACTACCTGTGCAAACCATATACATAGTATTATTTTTTACAAAAGAAATCAGCATTTCGACAATCGTGATATATAGTAACGGGCCATATATATTATATACCGTTCAAGTTGCTGTCATTACAAACACTCATCAATCGAATTACATGTAGGGTTGTTTTAAAATGTCCACACAAACAGTGAGCCTAGACTTGAGTTGTTGGCTCAAAAGTGGAGTGATCCAATCAACATAATTATATTTCGAAACTGCCAGCACACAAACGCTAGACAGTCAGTCAGGTAATACTGCCAATAGAGTCATGTCTTACAATCATTGTTCGTAGCCAGGGTGGCGGCTATGCAGGCCGCGGTCAAGTTCTCAGCTTATAATTTAAGAGAAGCAATGGATATCGTAGCTCTAGGTATCATAAGCACCACTGTAGCTGATCCCGCCATGACACCACATGTATCTTACCCAAATGAAATCACACGAGTATATGATGTCAATGGTCAATGTGTTATATCAAGTGCGACCATTCTGATGAATTGACAGGCTAGTGACTCGTTTCTATTCGACGTTTTATATGCGTTTTTATATCCGTATGCGTATTGCATAATGTAGCTGAATCAATACTCATGAACGCATTTCCAAAGCCGTCAAATAACATATCTTTGAAAATTCGTTCATGTCTATTGTTTCGGCTGGAGTATGAAATACGCATACGGAAATAAAAACGCATTATAAAACGTCGAATGGAAAAATCTACCAATGCAGGATCATATCTAAACCCGGAAAAGTAAAGACAGTCGTCTGTCCTTCTTCCTTGCAAATTCGTCAATTACGTGCTCTACATTTAAGTCATGTTCCCTGTATATGTTCAGAAGCGCCAGTCCTGTTAAACGGTGCGTCGTCATCGTCGCCCTTAGATACGTTTTAACACGTCGCATTGTACTAAATGATCGTTCTGCAGTGGCGGTCGACACTGGCATGCAGACAAACACGCTCAAGCAGATGTAGATGTTGGGATAGAGGTCCCGGTTCATAACAGCCAATGTTTCACTGACTGTGGATGGTTTCTGTTCATCAGTCGCAGTAACCTCCTGCCCCCAAAACGACTTCCAGCGACGTGCTTCCATGTTGAAGCCGTCCCCGTCGACGAGCAAGTCCGGCTGAAATTCTTTAAATATTTGCTGGATGTTGACGTCAGTTAGTTTATCGGCGTTCTTGGGAAGGAGATGCTCGGCCTCGAACCGGTCTCTGCCGTCTAGCAACCTCGTCTGCATTTCTTGGATCAGGTGGTCGAGAAAACCGAAGTACATGTTTACTCGCCAGTACGTTGACGGGTCTTCGGCGGGAGCATTTGGCCTGTTTTGCTGGCGTCCAGGATTTCTTGGCCGGGAGGGACTGACGTCAACTTTGGCTGCTATTTCGGTAGCCTTCTCGTATAGTGCTTCCCACACTGTTTCATCACCACGCTCAGTCGTAAGTGTGGCCACTATAGCGCCAGCCTCTCTGGATGCGGCAATGAGATCGGTATCCTTTCTCTGTAGATATAGAGACAGAGGGGCGACGGCAGAGAGGATGTGCTCAATAGCGACCAGACATACTATGAAGTCGAACCTGGTGATGGCATTCCGATAACTTCGCGCTTTGTGATCATTATGATTCACCTCCAGATCTTCCAGTGAATCGCAAACCGCGGTGAACGCTGCCTTGAACGTTGCCAGAGAGTCCGATCTGGCCGACCATCTGGTTTCGCATAGCGATCTCAGCTTTGTTCTCGAGTGCAGTTCTTCTCGTGCATCCGCGTTGTCGGCTAGGCAGTTCCTGAAGTTGTGTAACCTCTTCGCGGAATAATTAAAGCTGAACGCGATTTGCTGCACCGTATCAAACATACTCCGCACAAGAGCATTTCCAGAAGCATGTACAATGGCCAAGTTTAGACTGTGTGCTTTACAATGAGTGTACAGTGCCTGTGGTACCAGTTGCTGGATTCGCGACTTCACGCCCTTGTGTTGCCCTGACATGTTGGCAGCTCCGTCGTATCCTTGGCCACGCATATTCTGTATGTCGATGCCGGCCTTCTGAAGGTTTTCTATAAACGCGGCGGCTAATTGTTCACCAGTAGTCGACTCGCATTCTGCAAAGCCTATAAAGTCTTCACGTAGCTCTGATTTATCCCCGTCGAAATAACGAATGCAAAGTGCCATTTGCTCAATGGTGGACACATCAGTAGCCTCGTCCGCTATGAAGCCAAAGAACTTGTTAGTTACACACGCGTTAATGATGTCCGCTTTAACCATATTACCACAAATTTCAATAAGTTCGTTTTGAATCATCGGCGATGTATATTTTGTTCTTGGGTCTCCATGTTTTAAATGATCATCCAGAACGTCATGATTTCGCGCTTTGTCGTGTAAGATTGCAATAAAATTACTGTCCGTTTCATTGTGTCCTCTCAGTGCGATGTTCTGTCTCCCACACAAGATGATGGTTTCAACTATTGCAGCAAGCACGGCCCTATTCTTTGTAATCAAGTCCGAATATGCTGTCGATATTGAACATTTAATGTCTTTCTTCTCCCCCTTGGCGATTAGTAAAACGTTCTCAGAGGCTACCATCGAGCTGGTATGTTGCTTTGAGTTCTGATGATGATTAATCAGCCTTCCGAGGTTACTCCAGTCATCAATGGGCTTTGTGGCGAAGGCTTTGTCACGACCACTCCCAGACCCAGCGAACAGGAAACATGGAGCACAGGCAACGGAATCCTTGTTCACGGAGTACCGCAACCACGACGTCTCCTCGAACCAGTGCGACTTCAGTCGTCTGTATACTCCACCGTGTAGTCTGAAATCAGTTGAAGATACAATGTATGTTATGTATGCTACATATAAATATTATGGTACAATATTATTTTCCGTAAATGATGTCAAAAGTTGAGGACAATTTCAGAGCAAATGAAATATTTGATTGGACATTCATTTTACTCTCCATTTTCGTCAAATGTCGATGTCATTTACGGACAATAATAATAAGATATAATATCGACAACTTGCGAAGAGTTATATTCCATAGGTACACTGTAAAACATTCTCGTAAATAATTACGGCTAAGTGCTGGAAACCAGCTGTCGGCCCTTTTCTACCGTAAAATATTTACGGGAATGCCGGCCCTGTATCGTAACATTTTACGGTTTTACCGTAGTAATTACAATCGCGACCCGTGATTATAAAACCTTAAAATAACGATTAAATTGTGTTTTACGGCTCATCAACTTGTAATTGAAGTCATTTAGAGCCCGGAATGTATACACATGTATAGGGGAGTCGACTTTTAACTTCTTTTTTTATCTCGGTGGTTTACAACTGTTTGTAAGATGTGCATTGCT
>JBEVXV010001269.1:0-446 GCA_040505915.1 Sedimenticola sp.
TACGACTACGGTTCCATCACATTTCCCAGTGATAACATGTAAACGGCAATACATTGATAACCATCCATACACATCTAATGTCGTCAGTCATTACATTAAGTTGGACAATCATGTGAAAAATAATAAAAGCAATATACAGTACGGACAATTTAGATATATGCGACTAAATGAACTAGGTTTTCATATGGTCATCATAAATCCAAATATTGCATCACTAAACTTGTCGGAAACCATGTGAATACATGTGAACTCGTCCGGAATTGTATTCGAAAATTGGCGTAACTTTCAGAGCAAATGCGGAATTCCAGCAGTGTCTGTGGATATGAGTCATGGAAACACCCGTTAAGGAGTATTTTGTACATGTAGGTTGCTTACGTGGTTCAAACTCAACGGCTGACATCTTGTTTTGCCGACTTACTACCAAAAAATTGCAACTACGCAGGAAA
>JBEVXV010001269.1:456-4587 GCA_040505915.1 Sedimenticola sp.
GCCCGTGGCAGAGGTACTGTATTGTAGAGAAGCGAAAGCAGCGCCCTCTGCTGGGAGTTTGCAGACAGATACTAGCATTGTGAAAAGTTGACACGCACGAAGATGTTCGAATCGTTCGAGTTGTATTTTAAAATTCGCCGTTAACTAACTGTGAGTGACGGGACCGTATTGATTGTTCGGCGTGTTATATTGTAAAAGGTGTTCGGTCACAAGTGATGCTTTAACATTTCGATGATGATTTTGCCATTTATTTAACGTGGCCACCAGTCCGAAGACGCTATGGGCCACGGTGGCACGTATGCCATTAAAGAATCCTAATTTTCAATTTTGACTATGCAAGAGACGAAGTGTGCGCCAATGCGGGATATAGCTGTCCATCAATTCCGGTCTAATTCCGCGCTATACCCCATGCACGGTGGGCAGGCCCTAGATAGAAGCGGACATCCTGCCCTGGCTGTTCTGGGTAGAACCAGTAACAGCCGGCCGCTTCAGTGGGACGGGAAACACTATACAGCATTTCACTAACTTCGGTACCGGGTACCCAACTCGGGCCACAGGATTCCGAGCCCAATGCGTTAACCACTAGGCCACGGGTCCATCCCCATCCCCATCCATTCAACATTTCAATACGCCATTTTCACTTGTATACATGTAGTCTGCAGCATAGTATGTATAGTACCAATCAAAAGTACCTTTTAAATCCATTAACCCTTTCAACCCTATCGGCCTCTTTAGGGGCCAGGGTTTGCAAACATCAGGATCTGCACTATTTGCAAGTAGTTTTCCATATTTAAGAAAACAGAATCACCCACTGTTTGAATAGACTGGTCTGACAGTCAGCGAGTGTGTAAATGTGCATTCTATAGACATTCTATGGATTTTATGAATAACATGCGGTAACTTTCTATATTTTTGCCAAAAATGGAACTTTTCTACTAACAATTGTTGTTGTCACCAGTAACATGCCCCAAGGCCTATATTTGGACGAAAATCGGGAAATTTGGCATGTGAACAGTATATGAGCGAAAATCCGTCACGCACCGAGGAACATGGCAATTGTGCGAATGAATTGTGACGTGATCACACGCTTCACCAGAGCGCAAGGGTGTCATTGATATGTGTTGATCGATGCGGTCAGGACACGTAGAAAGTGCCTCATTCACTCGGGGGAGTACCGTGCTCCCTCGCGTGCGGGTGTTGCGATTTGGGGCACTTTCTAGGTGCCCTGACTGGGCTCGGACAGTGTTATGGTGAAACATAAGCACAAGGCGGACAAAGGAGTAGGCCAGCAGAATGGCATTAGTTCAGCACCAACTTCACACGTTCAACCCCCACACACTGCCATAGAACATATACCCACCGTAATGGCACAGGAGGCCCAGGTGTCCAAGGTAATTGGACAGGCCGGTGATGTTTTATATGGATCGTACGTGCAACATGGCAACAATACCAACAATACAGGTCATCATAGTGCTGGAACAATGAACGTCGCGCCCCCTTACCCAGCGTACCCGAGCAACCAGCCACCGTTCTTTGGCGGGAGTATCGTCTCGCAGTCATATAGCGATCAACAAGCCGTCGGACCTAACACAATACCAAATACCCCCGCGTATGGTAGCCTGCAACACATAACGGACTTATTGTGCAATGTTTCAACGAGGTTAGATAACATTGAACAGAACCAAAATACTCGTTTGGGGTCGATTGAGCGACATATTGACAGTATCGAACAGCAGGTCAGCCACATTGGCTCTATTAAACAGAGCTTGTTGCATGTAGAGTCGCGCATCACGATTATGGATAGCGAAATGTCGCAGTTTAAGAAGAAAGTGAGCGACTATGATCATAGCATGACGTGCATAAGTGACATTTGTGACGATGTGTTACGCACAAAGGACGTAACGGACAGGTCAATTAACTCCTTGAAATCCGCAAACGTGGGCCTACATGAAGCGGTGATTGATCTGCAGTGTAAGTCTATGTCGGACTCATTGTTATTCGCTGGTATAGACGAGCCGGCATTACAACCAGGGGCGGAACCAGAAGACGCGAAATCCACGTTATCCGACTTCCTGCGTTGCGAGATGGGGCTGGATACTGACTTCGAGATGGAGAACGTTTATCGCCGCGGTAGATTTAACCCTCGTTACCGTTACCCGCGAGGCATTGTGGGGCAATTCAGAAAACGCTCGGATCGCGACCTTGTCAGACGGGCTGCACCAGATAAATTGAAGGACAAACCTCGGTATAGCATTAGAGAGATTTTCCCCATAGAAATTGAAAACAAACGGAAACAGCTTTATCCCATTATGAAGCGTCTGAAACAAAATAAAAACAACCGTGTCAATTTGTTCCGGGATAAATTATACCTCAATGGTTCACCATACATTCCCTCGGATTCTGAGTTTAACCAGCAGCCAGTGTACAATCGTCATAGTAGCAATCAAAACAGTGATGCATTTAATACTCGTTCAGGTTACGGCAATCAGATGCAACAGTTTCCTAACACAGTGTCCGCGAGCTACGACTCTAGCAATAGATGGGCATTTCCAACTCGATCCGTGCCACCACGCACAGCATATGATTTCATCGCCCAGACGCCTATTCAGAATCGCTTTGCCCCGCTAGACAATGAGAATGGTGGTGCAAGTTCGGCGCCGGGCAAGCAGAAAGCCAGATCGCCATTGGATGGCGACCAGACATACAAGAAACAACGCGAGAACAGTGTAGAGTTTATTCCCCCGTCCCCCATTATAACCATGCCATCACACGTAGACACAGCGAATCGCCGTTTTGAGAATCCGACTGGATCCGCCACTGGTGATTCGCGGCCTGACGATCAGACGCGTGGCAATAGTACCGCTACGATCACTGGACTAGGTCAGGAAAGCGACCCGGAAACAATGTCGTCTGCATAGGGACTCACAGAGGGTGGTGTTATAAACTTAAACGTATTGACGTGGAACTGTAATGGTCTGGCCGAGTACAAAAGAAACAATAGTGAATTTAGGGATATTTTGACAGCAAACGACATTATTTTTCTGCTAGAATCGTGGACCGATGTAGATTCCGACATTGACCTCTCAGGTTATACATGCTTTAATTTTTATAGGAAATTTAAACATAAAAAGGCCAAACGTAACAGCGGAGGAATCGTTGTATATATTAAAGATTGTGTGAAATGCGGTGTGACAGTAGTCAGATCGCACCATGATACTATTGTATGGTTGAAACTTGCCAAAACGTTCTTCTCTTTTGCTCGTGACATGTATGTATGTGGTTCATATATATGGGGCGACGATTCGCCTGCTAACAGATATGTGGATGCAGATTTGTTTCAATTATTACAAGACGATATAAACTATTTTCAGGAATTAGGGCGTATCTTTGTCACTGGTGATTTCAATGGTCGTGTTGGTCATAGACTGGATTATATAGCACATGATGCTTTAAACTCAGCTACAGACAATGTATTGTATATCCCCGATGTGCCACTAGATCGGGTTTCACAGGACAGTGTTACTAATGCACATGGTAACAGTTTGTTGGACTTATGCAAGGCCACTTCATTACGGATAGCCAACGGCCGACTTGGTGCTGATAAGCATAACGGTGCATATACATACTTCAGTAGAAACGGCTCGAGTGTAATAGATTATCTATTGTTAAACTATAATGACTTTGAATACGTACAATCATTTGCAATCCAGAACTTTACAGAATTTAGCGATCACGCACCGCTGAGCTTTTCCCTGCATACACGTGGGCGTCGTAACATGGAGGGGATTAACGGGGATACGGAACAAGTTTATTTCCGATGGGATGAAAAATTACTGCCGGATTTTCGCAGAGGGTTAATTTCTAAACTACCAGATCTAAATATCATTTTAGAAAATGCAAACTCGTATGAAAGGGAAAGCGTCAGCGAGGCGGTATCCAAATTTGTGCACGTTATACGTGATGTTGCAGATCCATTGTTTGAACACAAACGAAATTCTACAAGTGGTAAATTCACAAAATCATGTATGTTTGATAGTAAGTTTTTTGATGATCAATGTCGTGCTAGTAAGCGGGAGTACACCAGAGCGTTATTTGCTTACAATGCTAACTCGTGCCATGTGAACCGACTGA
>JBEVXV010001270.1:0-7666 GCA_040505915.1 Sedimenticola sp.
GCAGCAGATTGCAGCTCCTGGAACAAAGGGAAAGAGACGATCTGTGGTTTCGGAGCAGCAGATTGCAGCTCCTGGAACAAAGGGAAAGAGACGATCTGTAGTTTCGGAGCAGCAGATTGCAGCTCCTGGAACAAAGGGAAAGAGACGATCTGTGGTTTCGGAGCAGCAGATTGCAGCTCCTGGAACAAAGGGAAAGAGACGATCTGTAGTTTCGGAGCAGCAGATTGCAGCTCCTGGAACAAAGGGAAAGGGACGATGTGTAGTTTCGGGGCAGCAGATTGCAGCTCCTGAAACAAACGAAAATAGACAATCTGTAGTTTCGGAGCAGCAGATTGCAGCTCCCGGAACAAACCAGATGGGACAACCAGAAGACTGGCAGTCAGATGACGACTGGTGGAGTGGTTCGGCGAGAGGAAGACTTGCGGAAGGTGATGCGATGGTGAGAGTTAATGGTGACAACAGCGCAATGGATGGTGGATCAGAAGAAAGCGAGAGTGAGGAACAAGCCACTGTTAGCGAAGGGGGGAGTTCGGCCGACAATGAGACAGAGGTGGATCAGGAGGTTCTTCCTTTGACGAGGCCACGGAGAGTGTGTCGTCCACCAAAATGGTTTAAGGACTATGTCCAAGATTCTGACGATGAGGACTAGTTAGTTACCTATAGAAAATTGATTAGAATTTACGTATGCAATTATGTTATGTATATTCATGGGGAAGTATATTTTTGTCATGCGTTGCTTCCATGTAAAGTTAACGAATTTGTATGGTTATTAATGATAGACACGTGGACGTGTCCTTTTAAAGGAGGGGATAATGTGGTGAGTGCTTGAAAAGTAAGGGTGGGACTTGGTTGTTGTTGTTGTTAGAGTGCGGGAAGTCGGCTGCGTGAAATTGTAGAAGGCTGCGGTGTTGAGACGGGTTTTGAGATTGTCCATGTTGAAAGCTAGTTAATCGTGTATTAATAATTCATGTACTTGTTCTGATTAAATCACATATTACCTTTAGTCGTTGTACTACAAATGGTGGCAGCGGTGTATTTGTTATAAACCGTTATTGTCGGGTACCGCTCCCCACGAACACTTGTACTTTTGGAACTGGCTGTACCGGCTGTGGGACTTGGTCGACTGAACTCCGCGTATACAATTTTGGTAATAATTTTTATGAATGCCGTTGAAGACTGCTTTGCTTTTTGTTGGTGATTCAAGGGCCCATGGGTTTGATCGTTATGACTGTCCACAGAAAGTAACTGTGCATTTTGTAATTAAACGCGGTGCACGTGTGGATGACCTTGTTGCGCCAACTTTGACTAAGCTACAGTCATTATATTCTTATGACATAGTAATTGTGAAAATTGCTTGTGGGATTAATAACTTTACACAATTTGTCAAACGTAACAATGTCAAAGATCTAGTAGAATCTGCGGCAACTGAGAGATCTGTCTTTAACGAATTGGTTGAATTCAAGAAAGCTATTAAGCATTGTTGTCCCAAAGCACTCGTTGGATTTGTCACAATACCTACTCTGTCATTTGTGAAGTACAGAGATACACGAGTTGGAAAGGAACACTCGCAGTATTCAGACCGTGAATTGAGTATTTTCCAGTCGGAAGTAGATGGAAAGTTAAAATCACTCAATATCCGTATCAAATTAGAGAATTCTACGCGACAGTCAGGTTTTGAAACAGGATGCCGGACAGTTTCTTGGCATAACAGTATAACGAGACAATCAAGAAGAAAACGTCGCGATGGTACCAGCAGAACAGTAACCCGGACATGTTTCAACCAATTGTATGATGGTTTACACGCAGTGCGTCCACTAAAGCGGAAATGGTTTGACGAAGTGTGCAAAGCTGCACTGGCAGAACGGCGGTATCTAAAACGATATATATAATTTTGGTAAGTGATTAGTGGTATAAAACAAGTGTTGCCAGGTCCAATAGTTATTGACTTATAATTTACACAGTATTTCCCTGATATAGTAAAACTTTTATATATATATATTATATATACCGTTTAGAGTCGACATGTCTGATGACGAGAGACCAGTTAGGCCTATTGTGATGCCAGACTCGTTCTATGGGGGAGGTGAGATAGAATGGGATGATTGGATTAAGAACTTTGAAGTGTGTGCAGAAATAAACAAATGGGCTGAAAAGGAAAAATGCCAGTTCTTGGGGGTGAAAATGAAGGGAAATGCTTTGAAAGTTTATTTTGAGCTAGACAATGCTACGCGCCAAGACTGGGCCGCAACACAGGAAGCATTAGCAAGCAGGTTTAAGACCACAAAGGAGCCACAATTGTTCAAATCCCAATTTCTAGTTCGGAAATGGAAACCCGGGGAAACTCTGTTAGAATTTGGACAATCAGTACGAACATTGTCGCGAAATGCATACCCAGACCTGAGTTCGGCAATGAGAGATGAATTAGCTCGGGACCAGTTTATCCGTGGAATTGAGAACACAGAAATGGTACTGAGGCTCAGGCATAATCTGCCAAAAACACTAGATGATGCTATCCGTATGGCCATCGACTGGCAAGCTATCGAGAATGACGTAAGGGGAGTACCTTCCAATATGGTGGCCGCTACATTAAAGGTGGACAGCACATGTGGCAATTCTGACAGTGTGGCTGTTGCATCGGCATCGGGAAGTGATCTGCCATCAATGATGAAAGAGATGTTGGATCTACTGAAAGAGGACCGAGAAAGCAGACAACGGAATCGCAATCGCAATGATAGCCAATATCGACCTAGGGGACGTAACAGTAGAGGAAGGGGCTCATTCCAGGCGCGGGATAGGGATCGTACCACTGACATGAAAGATATAAAATGTTACGGCTGTGGTCGCCTGGGCCATTTTGAAAGAAACTGTCCTAAGGAAAAAGAATGCTGGCACTGTCACAGGCTGGGACACTACCAGTTTGAATGCCCTCTGAAACTGCAATCGGAAAACGCCGAGTAGTCGGGGTGAAGGGTCACACCTCGGCTGAAAACAATCAGACAGACCCGAAGTCAAACATGGAAGAGATATGCTTAAGTACCGGTCTATCTGTGTATTGCGATGGTGTTGTGGGTGGAGTACCTACAAAAATGCTGATAGATACCGGTTCAGTATTTACCTTAATTAACTTTGACCACATGAAAATGGTAGAAAAGTTACAAGTTCGAAATTTTGAGGTATCTCCATTCTTAAAAGTTCTGGTTTCAGCCAACGGGGTGCCACTGGATGTATTTGGGATGATAACGTTGGAGTTTGTTATTGATGGAATGAAATTTTCTCATATTGTCTTAGTTGTTAAAGACTTGGCACACGAGTTTCTGTTAGGAACAGACTTTCTGAAACAGCAGGGTGTACAGATAGACTTTGGTACAATGCGTCTGAAAGTACAACGTGGAAAAACAAAGCTACATTGTAGTCAAGGTTCAACCGCTGTATGTAGAGTTAGTGTTGCAGAGACGGTCGTTGTACCAGGAAGGCACGAAATGATAGTTAGTGGAAAAGTAAGGGCCAAGGATAGGGGAGTTGAAGTTGGCGGATACCCACGGTTATTTGAACCGAATCCGAATTTTACAAAGAAAGGGGAACTGATCGCTGCAAGAACGGTATCTGCGTCTGGTGGTGTGATTTTACTAAGAGTCATGAACTTGGCAGAGGAAGATATTGTGTTGTATAAAAATACAAATGTAGGCAAAGTAAGCGGTATAGAGGTGGGTCAGATACAAACACATGCAGATTATCCATCTGGAGCGGCAGGTTGCAGCTCCGATGGGGTTGACATAATCGGTGAAAATGCAAATGTAGGCAAAGTAAGCGGTATAGAGGTGGAGCCAATACAAACACATGCAGATTACCCATCTGGAGCGGCAGGTTGCAGCTCCGACGGGGTTTACACAGTCGGTGAAAGCCGTGCTCCAGTGGTCGAGGTAGATTCCGAGCTAGGAATCGACGAACAAGAACAGCTGAAGCAATTGTTAACAGAGTATAAGGACGTGTTTTCTCAGGGACCATGGGACATAGGGAGAACTGATAAGATAAAGCACATAATTAATACTGGAGATGCGGTCCCAATTCGGCAACCACCTCGTCGTATACCTATGCATAAGAGACAGGAAGTAAAAAATATGATTGACGACATGCTTGAACATGATACAATCCGGCCATCAAACAGCCCATGGGCTTCACCAATTGTGCTAGTTAAGAAAAAGGATGGATCAACCAGATTTTGCGTGGATTTTAGGAGAGTGAATGAAATCTCAAGGAAGGATGCATACCCAATACCAAGGATCGATGACACTTTGAGTTCGTTATCTGGTGCTCAGTATTTTTCAACCCTTGACCTTGCCAGTGGGTACTGGCAAGTTGAAATTGAAGATCAGGATAAAGAAAAGTCTGCATTTAATTCGCCGTTTGGACTATTTGAGTTCAATGTCATGGCTTTTGGGTTAACTGGAGCTCCAGGAACGTTCCAGCGATTGATGGAGGCTGTCCTTAGGGGATTACAGTATGAAATATGCCTTGTCTATCTAGACGACATAATTGTTTTTAGCCAGTCATTTCCTGAACACATTGCTCGACTTCGATTGGTGTTTGAAAGGATAAGGTATGCTGGTCTAAAAATGAAACCAACAAAATGTTTTCTAGCGAGAAGAAGCGTGACTTGTTTAGGTCATGTGGTCTCGGATAAAGGTATTTCTACGGATCCAGAGAAAGTGTCAGCAGTGAGTGACTGGCCGATACCAAGAAACGTTAAGGATGTTCGACAATTTTTGGGATTAGCATCCTACTACAGGCGGTTTATCAAAAACTTTGCTAAGGTGGCGTCTCCCTTGCACAAACTGCTTCAAAAACAGGAACATTTTCTTTGGTCAGCAGGTTGTCAGGAGGCATTTAAGCAACTAAAGAGTGCAATGATAAATGCGCCTATTTTGTCTTATCCACGAATGGATGGAGACTTCATACTTGATACTGACGCTAGTAATGAATCAATCGGCGCGGTGCTAGCTCAAATACAAGACGGACAGGAAAAAGTAATTTGTTATGCTAGTAGGGCTATGACGAAGGCAGAGAAAAACTACAGTGTTACAAGAAAGGAACTTCTCGCGGTTGTGACCTTTGTGGCCCAGTTTAGGCACTACTTACTGGGTAGGGCTTTCACTGTGAGGACAGATCACCAAGCACTGAAGTGGCTGTGGACATTCCGTGATCCAGATGGGCAAGTTGCTCGATGGCAGTCACAACTGGCAGAGTACGAAATGAAAATAATACACCGATCGGGCACTTCACATGCCAATGCAGATGCAATGTCCCGTCGGCCACTGCATGCAGAAACACCCCTCATATCCAGTATCAATGAACAGGGACATAACGAACGAATAAATACTAAAAGTAATTGGGCAGATACGTTATCGACGAAGAGCCTTCGTAGCAAACAACTAGCTGATAAGGACATATCCCCTATTACAGAAATACTAGAAACCAATGCAGAAAAGCCGGACATACAGGATGAATTTTCGCCAGCCTTAAAGCGCTTACTAAGTCAGTGGAGTCAGCTAAAATTAAATGATGGAATTTTATGCAGGACGTTCTATAACGATGTAGGAACGGTGAATCAGCAAATAGTTCCAAATGACATCAAACTGGACATTATGAAGTCACTCCATGATGATGTGGGCGGGGGGCACCTGGGGGTGAAGAAAATGTCCTCAAAAATTAGGGATAGATTTTATTGGGTTGGGTGGCAAAATGATGTGGAATTATATTGCAAAGAATGTCTGATATGTGAGTCAAGGAAAGATCCAGGAAGAAAGCCAAGGGCGCCTTTGATTTCAAATAAATCGGGTGGACCATTTGAGAAAGTGGCGCTCGACATACTTGGCCCGTTGCCAGCCACCAAGCGAGGGAACAAATACATTTTGGTAGTTTCCGAGTATTTTACAAAGTGGACTGAGGCATATCCAATCAGAAACCACAAAGCACGTACAGTAGCAGGTAAACTAGTAGATGAGTTCATATGCCGTTACGGGGCTCCGTACAGTATCCATAGCGACCAGGGTAGAGAGTTTGAATCCCGGATTTTCAAGGAAACATGCAAGCTGTTGGGTACACAAAAGTCTCGAACAACAGCTTACCATCCACAGTCCGATGGACAAGTGGAACGATTTAATCGGACACTGTTGGACATGTTGAGTAAACATGTAAATGAGGACCAAAAGAATTGGGATGTTCAGATACCAAAAGTCATGTTGGCATATCGCTCTAGTGTGAATGAAACATCAGGCTTCACACCAGCTTTCCTTATGTTTGGACGTGAATTGCGATTGCCAGCAGATATTGTGTATGGGGAGGCCCCTGATACAGAGAAGTTTAAAACCAATTATGCGTCAAAATTAAAAGGAACATTACATGATGCATACAAAATCGTTCGAGAGAATCTTCACACAGCACAAAAGAGACAAAAAGACTACTACGACAAGAAGGTTTCAACTACTGACTTTAAGGTTGGTGATACAGTGCTACTATACAACCCGGCTGTAAAAATAGGGCAAACACTAAAATTGAAGAAACCATGGGAAGGACCATTTACCATTCAGAAAAAATTGTCTGACGTAGTTTACAGAGTCAAAAAAATTGGATTGGCAATGAAACGGATCGTTCATGCTAATCGTCTAAAACGATTCCATGGGAAGATTCGTACACCGGGTAGTCAGGTGACGACTACTCAAAATGCCAGAGACACAGTAGTTCCGGGGCAGCAGATTGCAGCTCCTGGAACAAAGGGAAAGAGACGATCTGTGGTTTCGGAGCAGCAGATTGCAGCTCCTGGAACAAAGGGAAAGAGACGATCTGTAGTTTCGGAGCAGCAGATTGCAGCTCCTGGAACAAAGGGAAAGAGACGATCTGTGGTTTCGGAGCAGCAGATTGCAGCTCCTGGAACAAAGGGAAAGAGACGATCTGTAGTTTCGGAGCAGCAGATTGCAGCTCCTGGAACAAAGGGAAAGGGACGATGTGTAGTTTCGGGGCAGCAGATTGCAGCTCCTGAAACAAACGAAAATAGACAATCTGTAGTTTCGGAGCAGCAGATTGCAGCTCCCGGAACAAACCAGATGGGACAACCAGAAGACTGGCAGTCAGATGACGACTGGTGGAGTGGTTCGGCGAGAGGAAGACTTGCGGAAGGTGATGCGATGGTGAGAGTTAATGGTGACAACAGCGCAATGGATGGTGGATCAGAAGAAAGCGAGAGTGAGGAACAAGCCACTGTTAGCGAAGGGGGGAGTTCGGCCGACAATGAGACAGAGGTGGATCAGGAGGTTCTTCCTTTGACGAGGCCACGGAGAGTGTGTCGTCCACCAAAATGGTTTAAGGACTATGTCCAAGATTCTGACGATGAGGACTAGTTAGTTACCTATAGAAAATTGATTAGAATTTACGTATGCAATTATGTTATGTATATTCATGGGGAAGTATATTTTTGTCATGCGTTGCTTCCATGTAAAGTTAACGAATTTGTATGGTTATTAATGATAGACACGTGGACGTGTCCTTTTAAAGGAGGGGATAATGTGGTGAGTGCTTGAAAAGTAAGGGTGGGACTTGGTTGTTGTTGTTGTAGAGTGCGGAAAGTCGGCTGCGTGAAATTGTAGAAGGCTGTGGTGTTGAGACGGGTTTT
>JBEVXV010001271.1:0-8384 GCA_040505915.1 Sedimenticola sp.
TATAAACAATTATTGATACTCCACTTCCTCAATAGTTACCATGTGGCTTCGTAAAATGTCATCCACTTGTTCCACTACATGTATATCTGTTCTCATACACATACACGTAGGCGGTATTCACAATAACTATTGATACACCCTTTTCATAAAATATCAAACTCTTGTACAAAAAGAATGTGCACACACAATATGGCTGTTAGTTTATATTAGTTTATGTGTCTATATGTTCACATATGCACAGGCTAACTAATGACAGTAGAATGTTGCCATTCCTTCCCCAACAAGCGCGCACGGCGAACTAACATATAATGCCTGTATGTTTGGCGTTACCATGTCGCATGGCGACAAAGATAAGGGTGTATGCTCAATTTCATGTGACTTCTGACGCACGTGATAATATGAATGTCAATATATAAATGCTTCAAACCATACCAGTACATTGTAAATGAGATAAATCAACGCTAGTTTAAGTAACTGATGTTGAAAGTTGGCGGCTCGTTTGATTCTATAGGAACCGTTTAATCGGCGCTACTTCAATATAGTTATGTTCATTTGAACACTGAAAGGGTGGGCTGGTACTGTAACATACGCAGTATAGGGCACGATTTACTCCAGGAATGAACCGTTACAGGGCGGGAACCGAAACTTGTCGTCTGTTGAGGACTCATATATTACTTATTTCTCACTAAAACATGCGCTGGCACCACACTAGAAGAGACGATATTAGTGAAGGTCCGATACACGTTTTTGATCAGACAGTTAGACATAAAATGCAAGAGACGATTTTTGACCCAGCATGCAAACATAATTTACAATGTACAAATGTATATGTACGACAACGCGATAAGGGTTAATTTGTCAGAGCCGGGCATATTATTGAAACCCCTTGTATTATTCAGTCACTGATCAGACGATCAAACGATCTAAAAGTGCCGGTCATCTGGGTCTATTGCGGTCATTATGCATATCATGTGTAATATTTGCACTTTCTATGAATCATTTTACACAGGAAACCCCCGATCTAACGTGCGTCTCATTTTCGATGAACGCGTATCATTATAATATTAATAACTTGGGCGTGGTTACGAACCACGTGACATATGGCGTGACACATGTAGTGACTCATTGATTGCACGATTCCATAAGCGGTTGACGTCACTGCCTGTTCTCAAATAAACAGTTTCATATTCAACAGCCTCACTATCTAAATAAATTGGAATTTAAAATATACTGTCTTATAAATAAAATATATGACTGTTAAACACATAAAGGAAAATAAAATGCAAACAGCTGTTTATATATAAGGATTGATTTGTACTTTGTTAACGTTCATGGGGTTTACATGTATGAACCGGTATTAGCCCAGTCAATCTAGCCTATTTAACCATTCAAAATGGAAAAAATTGCAACAGAATTTGTTTGTGCACTGAGGTCATCTATAAGATGTCCTGAATAACATACTAAAAGTCCTAAGAAATTACTGCTGCGGAAATAGGTTAAATATGCAAAAATCCAAGATGGCCGACATAATTATATAATGTCTCATATCTCCACTATCAGAAGAGACATTTGAATGATTTAAAATGCAATTATACAGTGTTTGAACATAAGGAATCATTTCTAATAGGTTACGACTTGATTGGATGCAATAACCATGGGAAAAAATCCAATATGGCCACCAAAACTCCATTTCTCATCATATATTTGCACTGATATACGCCATAGTTCATTGAATAAAATTGTATACTAATATAATCGAGACAGACAAGTATTTTCGAGTTTATTCACTACATCGAACTTTAGTAACATACTCATCAACATAAATTCTACACATTACATAATGATAAAGAGTATAACAGAATGGTGACACAACATGATACTATTGTCAATACAGTGATTGATCATTGTAGTTGATACACTGTTGACTGGGTCGAACTCAACCATCGTCATCATATGCATTTGACAAGTCTGGTAACTGTGAGTTGGTACAGCTTATACCACGGCATTCTCCGCACACATTTGTGCAAGGCAAGCCATATTTTCGACATGTACACCTCCGGGTTATTATTAGCTTGAGAACACATATTTCACAACATATATGATGATATACAAGATGTAAATACGAAATGAATGCGATCTTACATGTATGATTGATTATGTGTATTATATGTGTCGCAAGGGTTGTGAGTTAATTTCGTGCTCACCATGACATCCAAATTCAAGATGGCCATCATCTGTCATTTTTAGAATACTATAGTTCAAAATATGGATGTTGATATACAAGGTATATTCACATCATGTGCCACTTCTTTGCTAGTTTTTGTATGCTGGATATGCTTCACTAACTGTTTGGTTATTAGGCAATATTAATTGCAATACAATTCAAGATGGCCTCCGTCCATGATCTTGAAATATGTACATAATGCACTTCCCATGAGTACTACATTCTATGAGTACACACTATGCGTAAATTATCATTGACTCTAGTATTGCAACCACTATAATGAAGGTATTCATTATAACTGTGTATGTTCACTGCTTTAGAAATCCAAAATGGCCACAGTAGTCCATCCTGAACAGTATATAATGCCTGCTTTGATGGGAAAGCCACCATAGGAGTACACGTTAAGAGTAGACATGGCATACTTTAATACAATGACTGCTGTTTGGATCGTATTTATTTGGTGGTATATGTTTTTTCCTTTAATATTCAGAAATGATTATTGATTGCCATTTGATAAAAACATATTAATATGTAGCTTATAAGCCCCCCCCCCCGCCCCCACTCAGGTCATATTGAGGTGTAGCCAAACTGGATGTCATAGCTGCTTTTCCTGTAGTATTGAATAGTTTTCCGACTTATATTAGTATTATAAACCATTTGGAGAGGTCCATTTGTAGTTTTGACGTTCAGCTTCAAACATCATAGAACATAATATAGTTTGATATATAGAATAAATAGGGTATACATACACACATATGTGATTCTTTACTGACAGATCCAGACGCTGGTATCGCTGGTATCACATTTGATACAGGTATATTTGGCAGGTCAGCTTCTGCTACCAGCATGTCACTTTCAGTTGTTGTTGTTGTTGTTGTTGTGTGATCTCGTGCTATAACTGCTGATCTGTGATCAGTTCCAGCCCCTGACTGTGAAGACCCAAACACAGTAACTGGTGTCGAATCCCGCAAGCCCGAATTCCCTGGAGTCACACATACTGATGCACTTACATGTACTGGCACACCAGACAGGTGCCATTCAGCAGGTCGGGAACATGGATAATTTTGTTTGTCAACCACACGCGAGGTATGCAGATCATTGGTTGCACTACACATCTCTGTCAGAGAATTAACATTTTCTTTAGCCAACTCCATCTTTGGCTTGGGATTAAAAAATGCACGAATGTCCAAACTTTTAGTTCTTTGCGTTTTCCTACGATGTTTGGTCTGTTCCTCATTGGTGCATTTGCTGTCGTTTTCAGCATTTGTAAATTTGTAGTTGATTAATTTATTTAGTCTGCTGGTATCTTTCTCTGTACGATTGGTTTCAACCTCTTCCACTGAGCAGTTCCTTTTCCCCAATTGGCTGCGTTTTTTAGAACCTGTCGTATATGGCATTTTTTTCCGGCTGTGTGCCATTTGTATGCACGTTATTGGATACAGTGGATGAATAAAAAAATATATCAAAATATGAACTCTAAACTAATTACGTCAGCATATTGAGTGAATGGAAACTTGTTAGTTTGAAGTTATGTGTAATTTCAAATAGAAAACAATTAACATGCTGCAGGCTATTATTTCACATGGCATCAATGTCCATTTGCTCACTATATTTAGTATTTGAAACAAAATATAGTATGTACTGTTGTATTATGTAGTATTAGCATGAGTCATACATGGAGTAATCTACCTTATACAGTATAAATACAGATGCTGTGTCCCCCAGCATTCACTTTCACACATAACCACCGAGTGAACAGTCATATTATTACTCATAGATGTTACATGTATAATAAAGTATATAGTTAGAATACCATTGTCATTCTTGAGTTATATACAACATACATCATAACATTACATGTACTATGCATGCGGAAATATGTTATAGAAATACAATGTTCCCCCCTTCTGCTCTGCATTACATATTGTTAATGCTGTTGCTGGGTTTGAAGTAAATGGCGATTAGAGGAAGATGTATAGATATAAAGTATATGTTCATACACTGTATCTACAATGAGTTGCGGGACAGCTGTAACAACTACTTCGAGATAACTAGTAAATGTAGGTAACATAGGTTTTTGTAAAACAACATAATTATAAGTTGATTGAAATGTACCTTTTCAATGATGATGATTTTATTGTGTTATCAAATTACATTCCTCAGTGGTATATTAGAAGTATTACTTGTTTTTAAATGCTCCTGAATACGTATGTACTTCCTATTATCAGCAATATTCAAACTGTGTAGGATGTATTTTTGATATAGAATTGGTAAATCAGAGATTGTGTCGTCTCACTCGGGCTACTAGCAGACATCTGCCATATTTAGTATTTGCACGTAATATTTATACAGCATTTGCCACAATGTAACTGTTAAAAATCTATTAATGAAATGGAATTTTAAAAGTGGGTAGATGGCTGTTTTCTGAATGGATCAGAACCCATATTAAAACTAACACCCGAAATTTGTTTCAGCATATCTAGCATAGGCAAGAAAATACTCATATTGTATACTTTTGTTATAAATGTTAACACATATATTGTTAACTATGGTATTCTCAAGATTGCAGATCTTGAATTCAAATGCAACAACTACTACTTTAAAATAAACCAACAGCTCCAGCAGCATATCTAGCATACACAAACTAGCAAGGAAAGAGACGGCACATGTGTTGTATATATATCAACAACTATATTGTGAACTGTGGTATTATGAAGATGACAGATGGTAGCCATTTAGCATTTCAATGTTCTGTGGGGGTGCATCATTTACTCAGAGCCCTCACAGCCCTCACATGGTATGTCATATTAGCAATAAGAAACACAGGGTCTGTACTTATATCATCATGAATATATACTGTGAAATATGTTTTCTAGCGAATGTAAGGCGGCAATCTTCGATATGAAGGAGAAAACCAACAGTTCCAGTCAGTTACCTGGACAAGTATCAATAGCAAAACATACACAACTAGCAAGAGAGGTGACATTACTGTATTTATATAGTTATGTCCTGTACATCAACATTTATATTTTGAACTATTATATATGGTATTCTGAAGATGACAGATGGTGGCCATCTTGGATTTGAATGTCATGAGCGCAAATTTAACTCACAATTCTTTCAACATACACATGTAATACACATAAGTGATAATAAAACCCCACATATTTCGTACTTACATACTGTATATCATTATATATGTTACGAAATATGTGTTTTTAAGCTCGCAATACGAACATATGGTGGCCATCTTGGATTCTATGGTTGAAACCAACAATTTCAGTCATGTTTTGGAGTAATGACAATAGGAAATGATATGAAAACTAGCAAGAAATGTGAAATATTTTGTATTTACCACTTATGTCTTGTATGTCAACATTCAATATTTTGAACTATGGCATTCTGAATATGACAGTAGGCGGCCATCTTGGATTTGAATGTCCTGCTGAGCACACAATTACCTCACAGCCCTAACAGCATATGTAAAATACACAATACACAATAAAATCCAACATATATTGTAACTATATAATGAATATTACCAATTATGTTGTAAACAGTGTTTTCAAGCCTATATATGGCGGCCATCTTGGATTTGAATGTCGAAATAGAAATCCAACAATCCCAATCAGTTTGGTGAACTGATAACAGTATGAAATGACACCTCATTTCTATTTCTAACGTATTTGGTTGCACATATATCGCGTTTTATATTTTTCAAAATGGCGGCGGCGGCCATTTTTGATTTTTGCATATTTAACCTATTTCCGCAGCAGTAATTTCTTAGGACTTTTAGTATGTCATTCGGGACACTTCATAGAAGACATTTGTACCCAAATAAATTCTGTTGCAATTTTTTCCATTTCAAAAGTTAGTTTGCCTGGACTATCGGCATATGCACATTTTCCATATCTGCATATGCCGAGACCCCATTAACGTTAAAAAGGTACAGTTAAATCCTTAAATACATATGGTGTCTTCGATACAATGGGCGCATTCGACTGGGGATTTGCGTTGAGTGAAAAATAAGCTCCGCCCACCTTGCGCTCTAAGCACTAATTAGTCAACGATGTGTTGCGAGTCGAATAGGATTTTATCTCAACGCACATAAGTTCGGCAAACTCACACCGGTTGTAACTTCCGTTAGCAAATCGCAATGTCAACGCGTAACATCTCATCAGACAAAATTATGTATATAATGTCGTAATATTGAGTTGATATCAGACAATATATCAGCATAATATCACAAAAATATTCCGAAAAAAACAACTCTAATATATATCATAGTATTTGGGTATACATTATATATGGCAGCCTATATAATATCGTAGTATCACACAATATTCATGACATTTTGTCCTAGTGTATGCCCTGCTATCTTCCAAAGGTAAACAAACCACTGTACATTTATAACTATACTGACGTGGCAGTCTGGCGACTAAATGGAGATGGAAGTTTGCCATATCTCCCTATGGTAAACAAACCACTGAACATTTAGTTTGCCACATCTCCCAATGGTAAACAAACCACTGCGCGGGAACGGAAGTTTGTAATATATTCCAATGGAAAACAAACCATCAATTGACTGACTGACTGATGCTTACGTTTTACAGCCGAACTCCCTCGCTGGGATTGCACGCCGTCCACCCAGACAGTGAACTGTCGTGAGCGGGAAAAATGAATACCTATCATAGAAAAAGAAAAAAAAAGAAGAATAACGGAATATATGTCTGTTTGTGGTTGTGTTTGCCTTGCATGGTGCGGCCCTGTTGTAGAGTGCTTTGGATTGCAGGCCCGTCATAGTTGTAGTTGTTTATCGTGTTTACGTGTTGTTTTTGGCAGGGGGAGACGAAAGTTTAATTGTTGTTTGTCGTGGCCAGCCGGTGGCCCTATTGTCAGGTACATTTATGTTTAGTTATGTTGCCTTATTTTGAGGCAAGGAAATGTCCACGAAAAGGGGGTTGCCGTCGTGTTTCCGGGGGGTGGTGGTGTGAAGCAAACCTTCAATTTAATTCCACATATCATTTAAAGCTTGCGATGCCCTGTTTTTGTGACACTCTATTGATTGAATATATTCATTTGTCAGTATGACGACTGAATGTGGACGCCCAAATGATTTGCCGTTCTATAGACAATGTTAATGGCCATAATAATAAATTATTAATGTAATATTCAAAAACAAATAAGTTTAACAACAAGTATCTGTACAATAGTTAAAACAATAACGCAATGACGGTGAACACACATGACATCATAGTTCACCTATACTTCGCCTCAGTTGCGCTGTTTCCATTGGGCCCCATGCGGTACCTATGACTATAGAGACCATTGTATCGTTCATATTATTATAAAACAATAGTTAACAAGAGTTGTCAGAAGACAACGACGCTCGCCTGCTGGCAGTCAGGAATAAGTTTCCGCAAAAGATAAGTTTGTGAACACACTAAGGTTGTCACCTTGATCTCGATGGTTAGCGGGGACGTATGGTGGTGCATTGGTCACATCATGATAGAGGACCCTCAGAGGAAGGCACGTGTGAACGATCAAGAAGTTGTGTGAAAGGAAACATAAATTATAACAGATTTCCCCCAATGTTAAGTTTGTGAAAGCTCTAAGATTGTGCCCTTGACTTGGAGTTAGCGGGTCTGAGGGTGATGAAGTATTGATAGCATGCTAGAGGACCGTCAGAAGAAGTTGTGTGCAAAGAAACAGAAATTATGACAAATGTTCCCAATGTTATAGTTTATGAAAGCACTAAGACTGTGATCTTGACCTTGGGGTTAGCAGGGAGCGGAGGGTGGTGGATTTATCACAGCATGATAGAGGACCCTCAGAGGAAGGCATGTGTGAGATATCAAGAAGGTGTTTGAAAGGAAGCAGAAATTATAACAAATTCCCCCCAATGTTAAGTTTGTGGACGACGACGACGACGGGCGGGGGTATGCTACATTGCTGTTCCTGCACTAAAACAAAGCTAAAACAAATTTCTAAATAGCACCATTTCCCTCCATTGCGCCCATTGCGCTAATTAGTCATACCCATGTTTGTTTGGTCACGTGATGAATGCACCGGAGAATTTTCTGCATTGAGTAGTTACTTACTTGTGTGACGTCATGATCTTATCAAGAAGCTAGTCGAATGAAAAAGTGTAAGCAACGAA
>JBEVXV010001272.1:0-1981 GCA_040505915.1 Sedimenticola sp.
CCCGCATCCATGTGAGTAAACGACTAAGCTTGGGTTATAAACAGCACTACTCAGGCCCGGCCAATCGCCCCTTTATCGACCCCTTCAAATGCCAGCACTTTGAACTGGGAGGTGGGGTGCTCCTGCTTGAGTGTGTCGGCGATGTGCTGTGCCAGATTTTCCACCGTCGAGTCGCTCTCAACAATGTAGCAGTGCGCTTGCAGAAGCTCCAGCTCAAACAGCCCCTGGTTGGCAGTATAACCAAAGCGGTAGTATCTCTTACCCTCTCGCTCAAACGCCTCCAGCAGATCGGCGCGGGTGCCGATGTAGATATTACCCCAGCGTTTGGCCCAATCAGCTTCCAGCAGTGTATTCCGTTGCCCGTCACGATAGATCGCTATGCGTGAGCGGTGGCCGTGGGCAATCCGTTGACAGTTGCCGACATGGTGTTTTAGGCCGTGGCTGTAGCGATACCAGGCACCTTCCACCGATTCACTGTGCAGGTGGAGGCGAATACTCTCCACATTGTCCGGTAGTTGTGCTTGCAGGTGAGAGATGATGGCAGCGGTCACCGCCGCCTCGTCAATCAATGCACTATCGATGAGGGTGATGGCCTCTGTTGGTGCGCTGTGACGCAGCCTCTCCCCTGAATTGAGGGTGAATAGCAGTTCACAGCGGTGCTGCTGCTCTGTCACCTGACATCCAGGGTGGCGTGAGGGCACCAGCAGGCGGTGGTCATAGCCGCTGTCGATGGCCGCCTTTACCTGCCGTTTAACATCAGAGAAATCCAGTACCATGCCTTGATGGTCGAGAGAGCCGTCGAGCTCAATATCTACCTGCCAGCTCTCACCCAGCAGCCCCAGATCGGGGTGCAGCAGGGAGAAGTCAATGACGGTCAGTTTGTTGACGAAAAGTGTAGTCATGGCGTGGCAGAGGGAAAGGTGGTGCCGGAAAGAGGAATCGAACCCCCGACCTTCTCATTACGAGTGAGCTGCTCTACCGACTGAGCTATTCCGGCGAAGATGGAATTATAACTGAACCCTGCGGCAGCTATCCAGCACTGGCGTAGGGTTGGCGAGTATATAGAGATGGCCTCAAGGCTGCAATCTGATGATCAACGGCTACTGCGCAGATGCACCACCACTTCAATCCGGTCGATTTCCGTGTTGGGAGGCAGTCGCTTGGGTAGCATCTGGAGGTCCAGCTCACCATCGGGGATATCGCTCAACTCCTGAGTTTCGGGGTTGAAGAAGTGGTGGTGACTGTGGGTCGATGAGTCGTAGAAAGAGCGCGCCGGGTCGACAACCAGCTCGCGAATCAACCGCTTTTCGGCAAATAGCCCCAAGGTGTTGTAGACCGTCGCCTTGGAGACCTGCTTACCCTCTCCATTGGCCAGCTCCATTACCTGCTCGGCAGAGAGGTGCTGAGGCTTGCTCAGCATGACAGTGGCAATCTGGATGCGCTGGGAGGTGGGGGTGATACCGTGGCTGCGCAGTTGCCGGACGATCTCACGCCGATTGTCGTTGTTGTTTTGAGTAGAATCTTTCATGAGCTGATTATAGGCAAAATTTCTGGATCGCGTCTGATTAGATAGTTCTGGGCGAGTAGCGCCGAGGGCGTGGGGCGCAATAGGAGAGTAGGGGGGCGCAGTACCAGAAAATCACCGCCAAACGGGCGGAGGCCGGGCGAGGAGAACGCCGTTGCGGCTCAACTCGGAATCGATGCCGGTGGGGGCAAGTAGCTCCTCAACGAGTTCAGAGTAGTGACGCTGGCTCCAGGAGGCAAGCACGGTGACGGAGTGAGTAAATCGTCAGGAGTAGAGGGGGGAGATGATTCCGTCTCCCGCCCACGAAGCCCCCTGTCCGGTGGTATTACGCCCAAGCAGGGTTACTTCGGCCCCGGCAAGGCGTAGCTCGCGGGCGGTAAGCATGCCGCTGATGCCGCCGCCGATGATGAGATGGTCGGGCATTGAAGTGTCTGTCGCCTGTTCAGTGAGGGTGAA
>JBEVXV010001273.1:0-3285 GCA_040505915.1 Sedimenticola sp.
AAATATTGTACTTTTGTCAAAATCTTCATTTCTTAGAATCGCCTGAATGGCCTGTTATTAAAGGCTTTCATGGTTTTCGTTCAGGCACTAATTAACGAGACTTAATTTAACACCAAACTATAGAGGCAGAAATCTACGCCAACTTCACTCTCGTTTCATTGATAATAATCAAAGCATGAGTTGATAGATACTGGAGTCTCTGATGTCCACTTAGGTCGCATTTCAGTCATCTGACCGCCATCCGAGCAGGTCCGCTTTAGGGTAGGAAACGACTTAAGGCAGAAAACACCACAAAGCAAATTGATTATGACTGATCCCATCTAAATCAGTCAGAGAAAACAAAAGGCAAGACCTTCCCCCCCCCCTAACTTCTGCGGCCTCTATATTCCATCTGGACCTGCATGGGGACGTCTCGGGTGACCGGCCGCCCCATCACTATAGTGTTTGACATAGCTTATCGATGGAGATAGGGTATTACATAGTCTTTATCGATGAGGTGTTGATATGCTGGCAGTTACAGTTTCTCCTAAGTATCAAGTCGTTATCCCAAAAGAAGTCAGGGAATCGATGGGTATTGTATCTGGGCAAAAGATACAAATGCTCACATATCGCAACCGTATTGAGCTAATTCCTATAAAACCAATGAAAAAGCTGAAAGGTCTCCTAAGGGGGATTGATACTGCTGTTGATAGGGATGATGATCGTATATGAATGTAGTAGATTCCTCGGCATGGCTGTCCTATTTTGCAGGTGATGCCAATGCAGCATCGTTCTCAACGCCAATAGAAAATATCGAAAAGCTAATTGTCCCAAGCATAACTATCATCGAAGTCTTTAAGTGTATTTTAAGGCAACGAGGTGAAGACTTAGCACTGGAATGTGTAGCCCATATGGAACAAGGCATTGTAGTGCCATTGGACGGATCGTTAGCTATAAATGCCGCACACTATGGTGTCGAGTACAAGCTACCGTTGGCAGATAGCATCATTTACGCAACAGCACAAAAATTTGACGCGCTGGTTTGGACGCAGGATTGTGACTTTGAACAACTTCAAGGCGTTAAATATTTCTCAAAGAAAAAGTAAAAGAGGTGGCGGGGTTAGTTTTAACATTCCAACACGATCATGTCCGCTATAGGGTAGGAAGCGACTTAAGGCAGAAAACACCACAAGGCGGACATCACTGATTCAGGGTAGGTAAGCAAACATCAGGACACCCATCAAAAATGATGGGCGTCCTGATGTTTGATGTTTTGCTGATGTTTTGTCCTGGTGCACCATTCCAACAGAGAAAGGGGCTGTTTTCTTGACCGTGATAAAATATTTTTCAATGTGCTGAGTAGTTACCTTTGGGGTAGGAAGCAACTTAAGGCAGAAAATACAATAAAGCGAACATAAGCTCAATTCGAAAGACAGTGTCTCCCAAAATGGCCTCAAGCAGTCATGAGCGGAACTTCATGTAAAATGTAAGGCCTATGCCTTCCAGAGCTAGCGATCAGGAGTAAAAGCAAGGTTATGAATGTTATCGACATAATCCGTCAAGAAATCATGTGCAACCCGGTCCTTATTTTCATGAAAGGCTCACCCAAGCAGCCTAAATGCCCCTACTCTCGCAAGGCCGTAAATGCATTAGTTAGTACGAACCTCCCATTTTCCCATGTAGATGTATCGCAAAGCTTAGAAATTCAGCAGGCACTACCAAAAGTAGCTGACTGGCCTACCTTTCCCCTGGTTTTTATCGATGGTGAACTGATTGGTGGTGGCGACACTGTTGTTGAACTCAATGAAGCAGGCAGCCTGAAACTCATGATGAAGGTCGCTATCAACAAAGCAGCAGGCTGAACAGGAGGAAAAAGGATGCCGGGGTCAATTCTAATCCTCCAACACCTCCATGTTCGCTTCAAGGTGAAGCGAACAAAGATAGAAAACACCACATAGCGGACATCAGGATACTTGAGCCGGATTACCGCAAACGGCCATAGGCGGTCCCATCAGCCGGATCCGTCGAGTCTAACCCTAACGATCGCTAACGATTACCCCCCATCCTCTCGTGGCCCCGGCCAGGAAGTCATCCTCAGCTCCATACGCTATAGCGTCTAACTTGAGAATATACGCTAGAGCGACTAATATAAGGATATACGTTACAGCGTCTAATATAGGCACCCGTAGGAGGTGATTGTATGCTGATTGTTTCACCCGATGATCTGGGCAGCTATTGCCGAGAACAACGAAAGCTCGATAACGTGACTCAAGAGAAATTGGCTGAAGCGATAAATATGCGCCAAGGCACCATCTCGTCACTGGAAACCAATCCGTCATCTGCAAAGGTAGACACCCTCTTTCGTGTATTGGCCGAATTGGGGCTGGAGATGCATCTCGTCCCCAAGAGTAGGGCCCCCGACAGTAATAGCGATAGGTGGACAGAGAGATGGTAAAGCGTCGTCCCAGACACTTGGAGGTCCTGATGAATGGGTTCAAGGTGGGAGAGCTGACCCGTGCCTCCGATGGGGCGCTCTCGTTCCGTTATGACTCAGCATGGCTGAAGCCCGACGCAGCACGCCCCCTCTCTCGATCCATGCCGCTGGGCACAAAGGCCTATCACACCGAGGCCTACAACTACTTCGACAACCTCTTACCGGACAACCCTCGCATCCGAGAGCGCATACAGGGGCGATTTGATGCCGCGACCGGTCATCCATATGATCTTCTTGCCGCGATTGGCCATGATTGCGTGGGCGAAAGACAGTGGGAAAGACAGGACACCCATCACTATAGTTGGAGATACCCTACGTCATACTCACCGGCCAGACCCGTGACCGCGAAACACCGATCCGCGCCTTTCAGGAGGGAAAAGTCCCACTCTTCCTCATCAGTCTGAAGACGGGTGGTGTCGGTCTCAACCTCACCGCTGCCGACACCGTGATCCACTACGACCCCTGGTGGAATCCGGCGGTGGAGCGCCAGGCCACCGACCGCGCTCACCGCATCGGCCAGGAGAACGCCGTGTTTGTCTATAAACTGACCTGTGAGGATAGCGTCGAAACACGCATTCGTGACCTGCAGGAGAGAAAACAGGCGCTGGCCGATACGCTCTTTGACGCCGCCGCTATCTCTACACCACACTGGAGCGAGAGCGACCTTGAAGTACTCTTTGCCCCCATGGAGCAGATGTGAAAACCCCATTCAACACTAGCTCTGTGGGACGAAGATGCCGGGTTGGTGATTCCCCGCTCCCAGACCGTGGTCGGTGAGTTGGTGGAGAAGGCCGAAGCGACCGGCAAGCTAC
>JBEVXV010001274.1:0-5638 GCA_040505915.1 Sedimenticola sp.
TATGAAGTTTCAAGTGAATACCTCTTAAAGTAAAGAAGTTATAGGTGAATGGAGAAACGTGCAAAATCTACTGAAGACAAATTTCAAAGTAATTTGACCTTGACCTTGGGCAAGGGGACAGCGTGGGTCGGGTGTAGAATGATGCAATGGATGATGACAAACATGTATATGAAGTCTCAAGTGAATACCTCTTAAAGTAAAGAAATTATAACAGAATTAAAAGTGTGACAGACGGACAGACAGACAGCCAGACAGACAGAGACAGACGGACGACTTTTGCATACCTATATCCCATCTTCGCTAAGCGATGGGATAAAAATAAAATCCATATATACATATACAGAAAAGAAAAAGGTGGTGCCCTTGACAAAAAATTAGCTGTCCCATTTGATAACATGTATATTGAAATAAGAAAAGGACTATAAAATCTCGATATAAAGTTTTAAATGAGTATTTAAACAGTTGTACTAATATTAGATGGATGTGATAATGAAATAAAGTTTTACGGTCATCGAGTCATAAGAAAAATGCCTATGATTTTTTTTTATATTAATATATAAATGTTTTATGAACAACGGTATATATAGTACAGAGCATTTATTCAGAAAGAACATAATCTCGGGCCACACGCAGGTGGCATGGGAGACAACAAATTTACACCGCATGTTATGTTCACAACTAACAAAATAGCATTATAATGTTTACATAGCGGATAGATATAAGTGCAGGATGGCGGGCGAGTCAGTGTCCCTGGTTCAACAGTAATACACCACCGGCGGGGATATATACCTCGTGCTCTCTAGAATGCTTGTCGATATATAGAGTATTGTATTGGCCAACTTGTTAATTTCGCGACAGACCCAGCTATACTTGATCTCCATTAGGAGATCATGACTAGGGTTGTGCTACCTGTCGAGGTGTTATTGCACGCACCTCGCGCAGATGGCGAAAACGAGAGTGCGCGAGGAGCCATGCAGCAACTAGACGTTTACGGCGTGTATGTTGGGAATATATCGAAAGCCATAATTACGTATATATGCCCTTTGTGGATTACTTCTATTTAACAAGTAAGTACTATTAAGTAAATATAAGAGGAGTGGATCCAGTTACTGCAGCTGGCAGGCAAAGTTTCTACTTTGGTCACAATGCCTGTCGTCTGCAGTATCTGGCTCGCACTCACCTTGTATATAGTTTGAAATTTACTTTGAATGTACCATATACATATGACCATATTGCCGGGAGACTGACGCATACGCCACCTGGTGTTAAGTTTGACATTTGGTTGTCACATGATTATCATATTTCCAATAATACGAGTAGTACATATGCATCAGTTAATTGTTCATGCACAGTACATATTTATATATAAAATGTACTATTAGCATGTGTGTGCGCGTGTGTGTGCGTGTGTGTGTACGCGCGCGGGTGTGTGCGTGTGTGCGTATGTGCGTGCGCTCTTTCATGCTCAGGCTATTATATATGGAATCGACAGTTGCACGATATAGTAATGCGGAGAGGAACAGGTAAGTATATGCATTCGGTTATTGATTTGAAAATTTATCCATTATAATTTGTACAAACTTACAAAGGTTCATTAGTCCTACGGCATGTTTACATTGCATCAGGGATTTAAACTTAATGACGTTTGGTCTTGCAGTATATTTTTTGTGTATATACGTGTTTCTTTCGTTTCTAAAGTACGGGCATTGTATAACGTAATGGTACTCGTCACCAGTAGTGTTCATATTGCAAATTGTACATTTTCTGTCTGATATGTCAATATTGCTCCAGCGGCCGGTTTCGATTGGAAGTCTATGGTTGCCAGTTCTAAATTTTAACAGTGATATGTAGTATGTTTTTGGGAGGTTCAGGGTGTAAGGTTCTAGCTCAATAGTTTCTTTGAAGATTCTGTATATTTTTCCTTTCGAGGACACTTGTAGGGATGCTGACCATTTTTGAAGATATTGATCTTTAAGAGTGCGCAATATTGAGATCGTTGTTGCTTTAGGGTTTTTTATTTTGGGCGCTAACCAGAGATAGTTTCGTCCAACGGCTTGTAAAATCGATTGTATATATTGTATCCACTTCGAGTCAGGGTAATTGTGTTTTAAACTTTCGTATGCTAAGAAGCTTAACTTAGTCGGTTTTCCATTTTTAAGTGAAATCCAATAACTTATCATGCGTTTTTTAATATTTATCTCAAGTGGGTATCTACCCAGTTCTGCATAGAGCATATATATGGGAGTACTTTTTTTCAAGTGTGTAATCTTTCTTAGGAATTCTGTATGAATTTTTTCTATTATGTCGGTATTTTCGAAACCAAATAGTTCACTTCCATATAGAAGTATAGGTTGTATTGTATGGTCGAACATTTGCAGTTGTAGATCTATTGGTAAATTGAAATGTCTTATACGTTTATAAAGTAAATGCATTGCTTTTCGGGCTTGGTCGACTACATGCTTCCTAGCCCTATAAAATGTACGCGTTTTAGAAAAGACAATACCTAGATATTTATAATTATCAGTAATATCTATGATGTTCCCGCCTAATTTGAATTGAAAGTGACTTGTCTTTCTAGCCCCAAAAATAATGGTTTTAGTTTTGGAAAAATTTATATTTAGCCGCCATTTTTTGCAATATAAGTAAAAATAGTCCAGATTCCTTTGGAAGTCATGGGGGTTGTCGGCCATTATTATTGTATCATCAGCGTATAGTAATACCAATATCTTTAAAAATACAGTAGCATCTGTCGTACTAAATTCTAGTTTTATTCCTTCACATGAGTTACCAGCTAGATAATGTTCCATATCGTTCAAAAATAGTGCAAAAAGTATCGGGGATAAGTTTTCACCTTGTCGTAATCCAATGTTGCTGCTAAAAAACTGCGATTGTATTTTATTAAGAGTTACACAAGACCGAATATTTTGGTACATGGAGTGTATTACACGAAATATTTTGCCATTTACATTAGTTTTAAGTAATTTGTACCACAGTCCGTTGCGCCATACAGAATCAAAAGCTTTACTGAAATCAATGAAGCAACAGTACATCTTTTTTTTCTGAAATTTCAACATTTCTATAAGAGAATTCAGAACAAATGCGTGGTCAATAGTTGAATAGCCTTTTCTAAATCCTGCTTGATTTTCGTTTAGTATGATTTGCTCTTCCAAGAATGCATTTAGTCTGTTATTTAAAATAGATGTAAACAGTTTGCCAAGACAACTCACAAGTGTGATGGGTCTATAATTTTCTGGATTAGTCGGGTCGCCTTTACATTTATATATTGGGCATATGATACCGTCAAGCCACGACTGGGGGATCTTTCCAGTATCTAGCACAACGTTAAATAGCGACGTATATATTGGTAAGAATGAATCGATGGTATTCTTAATATATTCATTAATAATTAGGTCGTTTGATGGGCTTTTATTATTGTTTAGCTTTGATGCACATTTTTTTATTTCTTCTGGGGTGATTGGTGAATTTAATATCGGGTCGTCATCATCTAATTGCATGTCAAAGTCACCATCGTCCACGTTGCTTTCATTTTCGTGAGTGCTGCTATTAATAGTTTTAAAGTATTCGTATAATTTGTCTATATTAACAGCTTCAACACTTTTCTTTTTTTCCATGCTGTTTAATATTTTCCAGAATTCTTTCGGTTGCTTATGTTTTATGTTTCTCAGTTTTCTTTGTGCCTGCTTTTTATGCCTGCCTATAAATTTATTCATTGTTGATTTATATGCTTTACTAGCATGCTTTAGGTTTTCTTTATTTGTTGTCGATGTATTATTGTGGTATACTGTCTTTGTCCTATGATACTCGGTTCGTGCTTGGCGGCATTCGTAACCAAACCAAGGTTTGTTTTCCTTTGTATTAAATGTATGTTTATTACCAAATGACGATGTTGCCGACGCTATGAAAACGTCCGATATGTGTTTAGTAACGTTATCAATGTCTTCTTGTGACGTTTGTGTAATATTGTGCTGAAGTTGGCTAATTTGTTCATGGATATTGTTAAGTGATTCTTGATCAATGTTTGAGACGAAAATATGTTGTTTGCATTCTTTCCATTTTGGTGGTTTATTTGCATGTGTGTGTTGTTCAGTGTCATGTCTTTTGCGGCTTGTGTACATGTTGTGTATGGATAGCGATGTATTAAGAAGGCAGTGTCCATCTGAGAGTAAGCAGTCTGTGTCCTCAATGCTGAAATTATTTATGTATGGGATACCTGCATATGAAGCAATAGCATAGTCAATCAGTGATATTTGTCTATATGTACATGCACCAACATCTTTGTCTAATCCACATCTTCCGTTTAGAATAAATAAGTTGTTAGAACGGCATAGCTCTAACAGCCTGTGGCCACTATTGTTTAGCTTCGTATCCTGTGATACCCTGCTCTTGTGCAAACCAAATTGTTCTATACGGTCTGCTTTGTTAAAGTATTCTGTTAAATATTCATCATCAATATTCAGACTGTCCATTATGGATGTGTCAATATCTATAAAATCATCCACATCAGCAGTATGACTATTTAGGTCACCAAACATATATACAATGTCATGATCAATGCAAAATGATGTTATTTCTACTTCGAGTGTTTCAACTTCATCTGATGTGTAAAATCTCGAGTTTTCTGGTGGCTGGTATATAAATCCTAATATGATATCTTGCTCAGTGTGTGTTACGGTCTTACTGACGGATATCCACATCACATAATCGGAACTAGTTTCAATTATATGTGTATATGTCGACAGTGTATTTTTAATGAAAACACCAATGCCACCGGATTTTCGAAAATATTTTTGTTTGCGGGATTGCTGCATGTAGTCGTAACCTTCTATAGAAATAACATCGTGAATATCTGTTTTTGTTTCTAGTACGCCAAATATGTCGTATTCATTTACTTTATCAATGAATTCTTTGTAGTGTAGCTTTGGCTTTAGGCTACATACATTCAAAGCACCTATTTTAATATTATTGGTACATGGTTTTCTGTTCAATGGTGTCTTATTATTGTTCACGTTTTCATTATCACTCGAACGTGTATGCATATTGTTACTGTTTCCCTCCTGCGAGCACTATGCACCATCACCACTGGTTTTACCATTAGCTGAATAAACTGTCATGTTACCACCGTTACTAACATTGGCTTGCTGGCTGTGTTGTAGGTATAGACCGGAAGTACTAGGGACAGGGATATTAGCACTGGTCATAGGGGTATTTGGGGGACTGGCTACAATTTCGGCAAATGTTTTTGGGGGCGACGTTGTGTTGCTGTTTGGTTCGTGCTGTCGGTCGCCACGTGACATAGGGCTACCCGCCGGCGGCCTGGGGGGATCACTCTCGCTCTCACGATACTTTTTTGTAGTTTCGTCCATTAAAGGCGATGTAGCCTTATGTTTGTTTCTACCAATGGGAGTGGAATCAGTAGCTTCGTCGTTTAATAGAACACTGTATCTTTTCTGGTACCCTGTTTGGTTTATATTGTAGCGAGTTGTGTCGTCTTGTGTTCGTCGGGAGCTGGGGGGTTTAGCCGGAATGTATCGTCTTGTTTCGGCATTCTTGTCCGCGTGTGTGGATGTTTCTGTGCGTGTATGCTGCTTGTAGCGCGAGTCCGCATCGTTCGGGGCAG
>JBEVXV010001275.1:0-27985 GCA_040505915.1 Sedimenticola sp.
TAACAGCTGATTATACGACACGCACATGTATTGGTGTTACTCGACACGCACGGATAACGGAATAATATTGCATATGTTCTATTGATGTTCTATATTCGCCATATCACCAACAAAATATGGAGGTAAAAGCCAATGCCAGGGAGTAAAAAAATAACTGATGCCCGTATTGATGATTTTTTGTGAAGCTATCCGCAGGTGCTGAAAAAATTCAGGGTGCCGGACAAAGCGCTGCCATGGTACAGAAAGCATGTACAGACCTTTATAGATAGAGACCCAGAGACTCGATTGATTGAGCAGGCACCAGTACGGGTTGAGGTTTGGTTGGGTACGTGGGGACGTAATACTTTGACACCTGCCTAGCGATACCGACAGCAAGTCGATGCGCTGCGCCTTCTCTTTTGCCACTTCCTTCGACTCCCCTGGTCTAGTGAATTTGACTGGGATCGCTGGCTTGAAGGTAGCCAGCAACTTGGTAACTCGCACCCCACTGTTATCCACGACTATGAGCAGACCCAGCCATGCCAAAAAACGCCAGCTAAGGGGTTGGAAGGAAGTTTCCCCGGACTCTACCGCAAGTTTGTTGCTGCCTGCCGTGTACCAGACTACGCCATCAGCACCGAAAAGAGCTATCTCGGTTGGATCAATCGTCTCTTGTTTTTTCATCTCGACTCTCTTCCTGAAAGCTGGGCAGAACACGATGAGGCTTCCTTTTTAGAACATCTGGCTGTAAAACGCAAGATTGCCGGTGCTACTCAGGCACTTGCATTGAATGCTCTCGTTTTCTTTTTTGCCAGGGTGCTTGAGCGGCCACTGGGTGATATAGGTCCGTTCAACCGTCCCAAAAAATCAAATAACAGGACACCCACCAGGTCAAATGATGGGTGTCCTGGAAATCTACACTCACTGCTGATGGCAGAGAAGTATTTTGAGAGTGAACAGCCATTTCGCCGTGAACTGCGAATCGACCCCGACCACCAACGCCTGCGCAACAACCTGGGTAACGCCCTGGCGTGGCAACGACGCTATGACGCGGGTATCGCTTGCAATAACTGGCGCAATTGGAGCGTAGCGGAAATTGCGTCCGAGTTGATTGCTTTGTTAGGGCCTTGCGGCTATTATGTACGGTATAGCCGTACGTTACAGAGGGCCTTCTAATGGATACAGTTAGTGTAAACAAATTCAGAGACCACCTTAAAAGCTTCGTAGAACAGGTAGTTAGCCAACACGCACCTTTAAAAGTAACTCGTCGCGCCGGAGAGGATTTTGTAGTGGTTAGTGCTGATGATTGGGAACGCGACCAAGAAACATTATATGTGTTACAAAACAGTGACTTAATGAGACAAATAGCTGCCTCAACGGGTACCCATAAGGGTGGAAAAGGGTATAAACCAACAGCCGAGGAAGTTGATGAGATCACTGGTGTTTGAAGGCAATACATGGGCTGCTTACGAAGAACTCAGGCAGAAAGATAAGAAGTTGCACAAAGCCCTTTGCCGTGTGCTGAAAGAGATGCTTCTTGATGATCCTGCCACTGGAACTGGTAAGCCTGAGCCATTGAAACATACCCTCTCTGGTTTATGGTCTCGCCGCATTAGCCAAAATGACCGCGTTATTTATAAGTACGATAGTAAATACATTTTCATATTTGCTGTTGGTGGGCACTACGATCAGTTTTAACAGCCCTATCAAGGAGATAGAGCGTATCCTGCCAGCGGCTGCCGCCCTCAACAATGTCGGCTATATCGCTATGAAACTGGGTGATCACCCGTTGGCTGGCATCTACTTTGAGAGAGCCCTCAAGGTGAGTCCCACCTACTACAGACCGGCAGCAAAAAACCTTAAAAGACTGGAGTCACTTATAAATGCGCCAGCGGTGCCAGTGAGTGAAAAGATCCAGACCGCTACCCAGCCTCAATAGTTAATTAGTTAAATCAAACATGAATCCTGTTTGATTTAACTAGACGATCGGTCTATTATTTCCGCCATGATTGATGCACTACCTCAGAAACGTCGTCGTGGCCGCCCCCCCAAGTCACAGACAGGGCCCAATGAAACCCGTGAGCGCCTGCTCCAGGCGGGCGTTGAGATCCTGACCGAAAAAGGTTTCTCGGCAACCGGCATTGATGAAATTTTACGTCGGGTGAGTGTCCCCAAGGGCTCTTTCTACCACTACTTCAGTAGCAAGGATGAGTTTGGAAGCGCCATGATAAAACGCTATGCCGATTACTTTGCTCACAAGCTCGACACCCTCCTGAAAATTGAAACCCTGCCACCTCTCGAACGGATTAAGGCATTTGTTGCCGATGCAGAGGCGGGTATGGCCCGCCATAACTTCAAACGAGGCTGCCTGGTCGGCAATCTGGGGCAAGAGATGGGGCGTCTGCCGGAGCAGTTCCGTGAACAGCTGGAAGCCGTGTTTGAAACCTGGCAGTACCGGGTTGAAGTTTGCCTGGAGGCGGCAAAGGGGGCGGGGGAGATCGCTCCCGGTTCAGACTGTAAGAAGCTCGCGAAGCTGTTCTGGATCGGCTGGGAGGGGGCGGTGCTAAGGGCAAAGCTGGAGAGAAGCCCGGAACCACTCACTATTTTTTCAGATTTTTATCTCAGTGCCATCGCTTTAGACCGTCTATGAATACGTCAGGTGGGAGCGGCCGATCAAATACCCATCGCGTTTCAAGAAAGCGCTCCTGTAATTTTTTTCTACCGTAGGAGCCCTGCCCAAAATTAAAAACGCTATCCGATATTGAATAACGACTCAATTTTAAATCACTCAAACCAATCGATTAAAGAGGAACCTCCATGTTCAAAGGTATTTTGATTGAGAAAGATGATAACGACTACCGTGCAAGCCTGCAGGAGATTGATGAGTCACAACTGCCTGAGGGCGATGTCACGATCAATGTTCAGTATTCAACACTGAACTACAAGGATGGACTGGCCATCACCGGCAAGTCTCCGGTAGTGCGTAAATTCCCTATGATTCCCGGTATTGATCTTGTCGGAACGGTTGAAAGCAGCAGTCACCCTGAATACAACGCGGGCGATGCCGTAGTCCTCAACGGCTGGGGGGTCGGTGAAGCCCACTGGGGTGGCTTGGCGCAGAAAGCGCGGCTCAAGGGTGACTGGCTCGTGCCCCTGCCCAAGAGTTTCACTCCACAGCAGGCGATGTCTATAGGTACCGCAGGTTACACCGCGATGCTATGCATCATGGCACTGGAGCAGCATGGGGTCACACCGGAGAGTGGGGAGATTCTCGTCACCGGAGCCACCGGAGGCGTCGGCAGTGTAGCGGTAGCCATCCTTGCCAAGCTGGGATACCAGGTGGTGGCCATGACGGGAAGGCCTGAAGGGTCTGAGTATGTCACCACACTGGGTGCTGCTGAAGTAATGCTCCGTTCTGAATACGCAGAGCCCGGTCGCCCTCTGGGCAGAGAGCGCTGGGCGGGTGTTGTGGATGTTGTCGGTAGCCATGTGCTTGCCAATGCCTGCGCCACCACCCAATATCGAGGCGTGGTAACAGCCTGTGGTCTCGCCGGTGGCATGGACCTCAATACTACCGTCATGCCGTTTATACTTCGGGGCATCACCCTGGTCGGCGTCGAGAGCGTTATGTGCCCAAAGGGTGTCAGGTTGGAAGCCTGGCGGCGACTGGAGCAGGACCTGGATCTTTCAAAGCTGAATGCTATCGCCCATGAAATCGGCCTGAGCAGCGCGATCAAGACAGCAGATCAACTACTCAACGGAGAGCTGCGCGGTCGTGTCATCGTCGATGTCAACCATTAAGAAGCCTCCGATCTTAGGGAGAATTTCACTCCTTGTGGTAGGAGCAACTTCAGTCGTGAAGGAATTTGGCACATAGCCAGGGTTTGGGGTGATGTTGATCGCGACTAAAGTCGCTCCGGTATAAAAATCGCACAGGTTAGCTCTATTCAACTCCGACCTCTGGTGATAACGGCCCCAAAATGGGTATAGCTCAATAGTGACTGCACAGTAACCCTAAAAGCAGCATCCACAATAAAATAGTATCTGTAGTGATACTTGTTCGCGACCAGTTCCAAGGGACGTTGGTCGCAAACAAGCTCACTACACCGGATTGTTGCACATCCCTGCTTTATTCTTTATTTTCATGCACTTAATAATCCTGACTTTTTTCATAAAAACATTACCTTATCCCCCAAATGAGTGATGCTTAGCCCCGTGGAGTGAACTAAATATAAGGGTGAAAGCAGACGAGAATGCTGCATTTGTAGCACTGTCTGCTGAAAGTTTCAGGCGGTAAGCCGTAAAGACACTGAAATAAGAAGTAGAACATAAACAAGAAAAGCCGGAGTAGTGCCAAGGCTTGCCAAAGAGTTACAAATTGGCAGGAGTAGTAAGATGGCTGACACAGTCAACATAACCGGCGTCACAGGCTCAGAGCCTACATTTGACCTCAAAATTACCAACCCGACGCAGCTGCAGTCGGTTATCTTTACCCAGGATCCAGAGAATCCGGCCAATTTGCTGGCGACGCTTCCGGGCGGAGAAACCCAAAGCTTCCCAGACTATCTTGTGCTCACTCAGGCAGGAGTCCCCCCCGAGTTAACCCTGATAGATGGCAGCACTGTTGCAGGCGAGGAGATTATCGCCCTGGTCGATGAGATCAACTACGACCTGCTGGCACCCGCCGCAGGCCCTACCGGACCCAATGCCGCAGGCGGTGGTGCCGGATTCACACCTTATGGAACCGGAGCTCTCGGCGACCTGCTTATGCACGGCCCCTACAACCCTGACCCCGGTGACCTCCCAGATTTTGGCGCTAAGGCCGATGAGGTCGGCTTGAATACTGATGGCTCATTTGAGCTTGACGTCATCACCGGGTTTGAAGTGAGCGGCTATGAAGATGGTCAACCGGGTCAATACCTGGGCGACTACGAAGAGAGCGCCATGAAGGTTGAGGTTTCGATGAGCCCCAACAACCAAGCCACCTACCGGGTTTCTCTGACTCTGAGTGACCTGCCCGAGGGGTCTGTGCTCTATGTGGAAGGCAGCCCGGTCTCAATCACAGGCGGTGCCTATACCATTAACCTGCTGGGATACACCGATGAGGCACAACAGGCCATTCTCGACTCCATCTACCTGATCGGCCCAGAAGATAGCGATGTCGACTTCCTGCTGACCGCCGAAGCGGTATTTGGCGGCCCTACTGGTGAACTTGCCGTCCCCGCTGACACCACTGTGATTATTGATGCAGTGGCGGATATGCCGGTAATCCCTGAGACTATTCCAGAGGAAGATGTCTCTGATCAACCCGAGTTTGAGGGGGGGCGCTTCCTGCTGGATGATACGCTTCCTCCCACCAATGTCCCCGAGAGCGGTAGCGACGAGCCTGAACTCAGCACCTTCGATGTCAGTATCGCTGCTATCTTTGACGATGTAGCCGATGGTTCAGAACACCATATGCTGTTTGCCCGCGTACCGGATGGCTTTATGGCTGTAGAGGGTTCTGACGGTTATCAGGGCACCTTTGAAGTGACAGGGGAGAGCTTCATCTATCTTGGTGAAAGCTATCCCAAGACAATGGCCGGTCTCACAGATCTGTTGATCGAAGCAGGCTTTGAGACTACCGACCTCAGCGGCCTTCTTGCCGCAGATAGCTCCTCTGCCGATGATCAGCTCATAGATCTGGCTATCGGTGAGAGCTACGGTATGTTCTACCTAAGCGCAGGTGATATGGTCTCCAACGGTGACTCTCCCACCTCACCCTCCTATACCGCCAACGTCTCCCTGACACTGGTGGCACCCGACCGTTGGGATATGGAAGAAGAGGGCGAAGGGTGGCAGGTTATTGGTGAGGATATCGGTTTTATCCCTGAAGACACCGATGGCGACGGTGAAATCGACTCCGGCGTCATGGTCGGTGACAGCGGTGTGCTGGAGTTCAACATTCCCACCTATGCACTGGCGATGGATATCCCTAGCGAAACCGGCACCGAACTCACTTATGAGAACAACCTCAGCCTGGTAGAAGCGGGCACGGTTGAAGTGACCGTAGACCCGGTTCACGGTCAACTCTATGTAGATGACTCCGCAGGCTTCGAGGATGGCGACTCCGGTGACATGATCGGCGTGGAAGCTGACCGCCAGGATGCCGATGAACGGGTTGAGGGCGGATACGTCGGTTACGAAAACGACACCGGCGTCCCCGAAGGCCTCATTGCACTCAATGTCCGCTTCGCCGTGCCCGATAATGAGCAGTTAATCAGTCTCGAAATCACGGGTGTACGTGCGGATGCCGCTGTTATTGCAGTAAGCGACAATGTCTTAATCACCGATAATGGTGGCGGTTCCTGGACCCTGACAGCAGCCGGCGACACCCTCACCCAAGATGACCTTGACGGTCTGGCTCTCGAACTCAACGCCCTATCTGAAGTTGAGACAGATGACGATAGCGACATGGATCTCTCCGTCGCAGCCATCTTTGTCGATCCTGACACCGGGCACAGCCTGGTACGGGGTGGTGAGATCGATGTCACCGTCGATGCCGTTGCCGAAGAGGCTCTGATTCTCCCTCCTGCGGGGGAAGAAGCACCCTACTACAACTACCCTGAAGACAATAGCGATGGTGAAGTCGATGCTGAACCCATCTACGGCATCGGCTTTACCGCCAACGTCACCGACTTTGATGCATCAGGTGATGACCAGTACGGACGGAACTGGGGCTATGGATCAGAGAGCATTACCAAGATAAAGATCAACCCCAAGGGAGAGGATGACTACTTCTTCAGCGCCCCTGGTGATGATGCTCCTGTGCCAACTGCAACTGTTTCTGCGCCTACGGGTGATCCCAATGCCATGATGGTTCTCTATGATGGCAATAGCGTTAGTGAAGGCGAGACCTTATTGGTTCGTGGACTTTTCTTCGAGGCGGGCGAACTGAAGTACGGTCGCATAGAGGCTACTGCCCACTTCAATAACAGTGGCACCCTGGTTCTGCGATTTGATCCGGCGGATCAGGTACAACGTGTTGACCTCTCAAACAATATCGAACCACAGCCGAGTATTGCCCTGGCCGATGTTATTGAAGAGCAGCTCCCGCCTCCGACAGGTGAAGGACTGGAGGTCATGCTTCCCCTTCACGCCGACGATGATGTCACCTTCAAGGTCAAGGTGTGGACAACCGAGAACCCAACCGATGACGAAGTGACACTGGACAACAATGTCGCCATCTCCAAAGCGCTGCTGGATCTTGAAGTCTTGGCTGTTGCCGACGGTGCCGATATTGACGCTTCACAGCAACAAACCCTGCACTATGAGGATGGTAGCTCACGGGTAAGAGATCAGGGTGATGAGGGAGAACCCGGACTCTATGTTGGGCTGGATGTTGACGTTCAACGGGTGGATCAGGATGGTTCCGAAGCGGTTAGCACAATCGTTATCGCACTTGAAGGTGCCGATGCGGCTGCCCGTTTCGTCGCTGCCACCGGTGACCTGGAGAGTGAAATCATCCTCAGTGGTGTGCGTTATTCAGTGCTTGAAAACGGGCATCAACTGACCCTGGAGCTAGTAGACGACCCGGCCAATATCGAGCTGGCCCTAGGTACTGACATCGATATCGACAACGCCATCCGGGTAGAGCTACCGGTAGATGACAGCAGTGACTTCTCCACCCGCTTTACCGTTACCACGGGTGAACTGGGTGCCGAAGGTGATGTACTGGCGGGCTACATGTATCACACCTCCTCCCAGGTGATCGACCATGAAGTACTGGGTGTTGTCGGCAAGGCCGCAACCGAGCTGGATGGAGAGAGATATGTTGAAAATGAGATCGTCAGAGGGCTAGATGCCTACGATGCCGAAAGCAATACTCTGAGCTTCTATGAAGATGGCATTGCTTCGTCTGAAGGGCATGGAGATGAAGAGGCGGGGCTCATCATCCCGGTTCTCTACAGAGCAGATACACAGGATGATGATGGTAGTGAGCAGTCCGAGGGCATTCGCCGTATTGACTTTGATATGGGTGAGTCTGACGGGACCTGGCAGATCCTTTACCAGGACTATGCTGACTACACCTCCGGACTAACGGCCAACGGCAAAGGCTGGTATGACCTGATCTCTGGTGATTACATAAGTGGTGAAGGGGAGGTACAGATCCGCATGGAAGGGAATGAGCTACAGGTGCGTTTCCTTAATACGGATGATGTGGAGTCGATCGATCTCAGTGGCGAAATCGGTATCCACCTGCCTATTGATGACAGCACCGATTTCACTCTCACCGTAGCGACCAAGACCCAAGAGTTTGATGACGATCCAGACGGCGCCACCGGTAAAGAGACCACCTGGAAGAGCGATACCCTGAATATCGAAGTCAAGGGTGTGGTTGCCGAAGCGTTGCTGGGTGAGACTGGCGAAGAGGAGCCGCGAGGCGACTTTGAGGTTTTGACTACGTCACCGAGTTATGGTTTTGGCAATATCTCCACCTATCAGGAGGATGATGGAAACAGCAATGGCCTGGAAGACGGTGGACTCCGTATCGGTGTACCTTTCAATACGCGAACGCAAGATGACGATGGCTCTGAGGGTATCGCACGTATCGTACTTTCCCTCAATGAAGGTGCCGAAGGCAGCTTTCATGTCACCCCGGGTGATGATGGACTGATTGGTGGCCATCAGGCTACTTGGCGTTATCTTGATGAGAACCACGATGGTCGTTATGAGGCCGTAGTCTTTGAGTTCGGCAGCGGCCATGGTGCCCCCGGCACGATCATCCCCGAAAATGAGCAGGACTATATCCAGCTCAACGGTGGAGACAAGGTGCAGATGTTGGCTCGCGGTACTTTTGATCAGAGCGTAGCAGGGCTGGAGAGCGCTACTCTGACAGGGCTCGTGCTAGGTGATGGCACGACACACCCAAGACACAACGACTCCTTTGGTGTTGAGCTGGAGGCTGGTGAGACGCTGATTCTCTCCGACTATGTCGATCTTCACGCCTCCATCTATCGTATAGCGGGTGGCGAAGCAGTTGAGGAGATGGCCAGCACTGAGGCAGGCACACTGATGGATGGTGCACTGCAGTTTACGGTAGATACGGCAGGTAGCTATGCCGTGAGAGTCTGGTCCAGCGACGGTGTCGCCGCCGACCATACCCCTTACGACCTTGACCTGTTCATTGCCGAGGCTGGTCTTGAAGGTATCCCCTGGCTCAACAGTGTCACCGAGGTGAACCTGGGTGGTCATGTGGAGGTATTAATTGGTGATGACGACAGCTCTGATTTCACCCTCAACGCCAATGTACAGACCGTCGAGTATGACGACAATGCCGGTGCGGTACATGAGCGCACCACCTGGGCATCGGATAGTCAGGAAGTCACACTCGCAGGCGTGGTTGCCAAGCCTGCTGTTGATGTGGCCGATGAAGAGCTGGAAGAGGATGGTGGCAGCGAAGGCCCACTCTATGTTGATCTGAAAGGCGATATTGTCTCACTGGATATGGATGGCTCAGAAGATGTTTATGGCTTTGGCATCAGTATTCCCGAGCTACCAGTAGGCACCGTTGTCATGTACCGGGATCCTACCGGCCAGATGCAGCCGTTAACCCCAGGCAATATATTTACAGTAACAGGAGCTGACTACGGCCCAAATGGCACCATAGACTGGAGTAACACCAGTGATATCAGCGTCCAGTTTTATGGCATGCGTGGTGGAATCGCCCAATTTGGCTCACCTACTCAAGGCGACTCACTGGCAGCAGACGCCATACGCATTAATGGTGCAATACTGCTTCAGATGCCCCAGGACTACTACGGTACATTCACCGTTAATGTCGGTGGCAGAACGGTTGAGTATGACGATGATGGCGATATGAAAGAGGTCTCTGACCTGGCATACGACAGCTATGATATCGAAGTGGATGCCAACCCTGATCTGACCGGTGAGAGTTCGGGTGGTGTGGATGAGAGCGATATGGCTCCGCCGGTTATTGCCTCGGGTAATATCCAGGTTGAGTTTGGTGATGATATTCCCGGCACCGTAAACGGTAATGGCAACTTCAGTGCATCGACTACATTAGCATCGGGTGAACAGGCAGTCACCGTCACTATGGATGCCAGTGGCAACTGGATCGGTACCATCGATGGTGGCGCCACCAACGTATTCACCTTGGCCTTTGATGCTACGGGCACAGGTTGGAGCTTTACCCTCAACGAGCCTCTCAACCATCCTGATGCAACAGATCCTGATGATGAAATAGCGCTCAACTTTGGCTTTACCGCCGCCGACAGCGACCCATCCCCTGATAGTGTGGATGGCGCTCTATCGATCATCGTCAATGATGATGCCCCCTATGTATTGCCTGCTCTTCTAGGGGCTCATTTCGACTTTGAAAACCCAGAAGGACCCGGTAGCGGCGGCTGGGGTACCTACACAGCGTACAACGACTGGAGTGCAGAAAAAGGCTATATCGAAATCCAGAATGGTGCTGTCAAAGTAGGTACCGACGGGCCAAGGATTATTGAACTGGATGCCCACCACGGCAGCACGACCAATGCGGTGGTAACCACGGTCATTGATACCTCTGCCGAGGGCTATAACAGTCTGGCGATCGACCTCGACTACTCACCTCGCGCAAAAGGAGGAACCGATACCGGTGATACCAGCGCCTTCAAGATCTACCTGATTGATGCCGCTGCCGATGAGACGGCATGGGAACCCGATGGAGTGGGTGGTTGGCAGCCGACAGCAGGCACCACCGTATATGCTGAATATCTCAACTTAGGTTCAGATACAACCAGTTGGCAGACACTGGGATTCACCGCTGGCGTTCCTGACGGTGTCGGCGAGATGAAACTGGCACTGGTCGGTGCCGGAATCGATGACAGCTACGGCGCGCTACTAGACGGCATCAACGTCAATATGGCCAATGTTATTGCTGAAGATCCCAGCGCACCATTGCATATTGATGTACTCAGCATGGTGGATATAGGCGCTGATGGTTTCGGTTCGCTGATGCTGATCGATCCTTCGGGTGCGCGTGTTGAATCACTCACCCTCCCAGACATCGGTGAAGCGATAGTCACCATTAATGATGAAGGCAGGGCAGTCATCGCTTTCATGCCAGCGCTCAACTATAACGGCTCACTGACCCTCAACTACGAGGTGACAGACTTTGATGGTGACCCGGCAGTGGGGCAGACCGAAGTTATGGTGACACCGGTTAATGATCCACCTGTGGCCGACGATGTACTGACCCTGGCCGAGCACGTTGAAGGCGATGGTGAGTGGCGTGACCTAGCACCACAGGAAGCACCTCCTGGGGGCGAACAGCCTCCCCTTCCCGAAGGGACTCTCTACTACAAAGTTTTCGATGTTGACAACTGGGTAGACGATGGACTCTTTGAGGCCTCAAGCTTGGGCGGCATGGACATAGAAGATCCACTGCATGCATTGACCTTCAATGTCAGAGTGCTACCAGAGGAGGGAACGCTCTATCGCTACAACAGCACCGATGGCTTGGTTGAGCTGTTGGCTGGCGATTCATTCACCTCTACAGACGACGTGATGTGGACACTCAATGAGTCAGAAGTCCGCTACGTGGAGGTAGGGGTGGAGGGAGCACCTGGGTCATGGGGTGAGATACTCTTTTCCACTAAGAAAGCGAGCTACGATGTGGTTTACAACGATCAGGGTGTCGGTATCGATGACAACAAGGAGGGCAATGGTCGGGCGGCAGATTGGAGCGCAACTGGAAGCGAGAAAAACGCTGATGGTAAGCCCCTGTGGAAGCAGGTTGATGACGGTGTCGAGAAACTCTATATCGATATCCCCGACGCATCCGCCGCATCGGTCAGTTTCAAATGGCTGGCCACTGGTGAAGAGGTCAACATCAGCTTCCATTACGAGCATGGCTCATCAAACACCATAACGCTCAATGGTGCGCCGGGTGAAGATACCCAATCATTCACCGCACCCGATGGAAAAACACTGGTCGGCATTCAAGTATGGTCGGGAACCAACAGCAGCGAATTTATCGTCAGCAAAGTGACCTACACCCCCGAGGAGGGTGTCATGGATCTTCCGGAGAGTGCCTCCTTTACATACGATGTCACCGATACGGAAGGGGCTACCAGCAAACCGGCCACAGCAGAGATCATCGTTGAAGCCGATAGCGAATGGAGTGATGGCAATGATTATCTCATCGGGGACGACGGTGATAATAATCTCTCCGGACATCAAGGTAATGACTACCTGGTAGGCGGTGCTGGAGAAGATGAGCTGGGCGGTGGCAAAGGAGATGACCTGCTGGTTGGCGGCGAAGATGACGACACACTCACGGGGGGTCGAGGTGATGACACCCTCATGGGAGGTCAAGGCGATGACCACCTCTATGGAGAAGAGGGAGCCGACACCTTCCTCTACAAGGCGGGCCAGATGGGCCACGACACCATCCATGACTTCATGCCCGGTCAGGGTGACACCATCGACCTCGATGCCCTCTACGACAGCCTCGGCATCGGAGATGGAAGCCGTGTCGTCGAGGCTATTGAGAGTAATAGTGGTAGCACAGTACTCAAGGTCGGCACCTACGATGTCAGTGGCGGCTTCGCTGATGCCACCGGTGGTGCCTTCTCTGTCACCCTCGACGGCGTTGATCTGGATGATGTTGACCTGGTTGACATGATCGGCCCGAACCACATCATCACAGGTGACGAGAGCTGATCAACAGATAACCTGAAAAGGAGGTAACAAGAGGGGGGTGCGGAAACACCCCCCTTCTGCTGTGTTGCTATCAAATCAGTGCCCTCAATGGACTATTCATCTTAATGGCTCTGCACAATAACCCAGCCGCTCTGATGGCCCGGAGCCGATTGCAGTATGCGTGTGGAAAAACGGAGTGCTTTTCACCGCAATTAACGCCAACTCCAAGCACTAACCGTAACTGAATAGTTACAAATACACCATTAATTCACCACAGCTAACATACTATTTTTACAGTATTTTATACGGTATACATATTTATTCTCTTGAAATATTAATTCCCATACAAGTACCTTCTACTTCTACATGACCGCTTGTCAGTTAAAGCGCTCCCCTCATCACATTTTCTAACAAAAACGTCCAGCTTCTGCTACTTGTTAAAGTGAAGAACACACCTTTACCAGCCATTGCAGGAGGCTTGGGATAATGAGGAAATTTGAGAACATCAACTTACGAAAAAAAGAACAGGGCGTTGTTCTTGTAATGTCAATGCTGATTCTAATGGTAATGACTATCATCGGGGTGAGTTCCCTGAGAACCAGCAGCCTGGATATGCGCATCGTTGCTAATACCAAGGAGCAGGTAACCGTTTTCCATGTTGCCGAGACCGCCCTCGAAGTCGCCATGGCGAGTGCAGGCGAAGATCTCAGCGCCTACGAAGAAGCCATCACTTCGGGGGTCGATACTGCGGGCCCCACAATCAACACCGGCATGCCCGGCACCACCGCCACCATCATCATCCAGGATCAGGGAATAGATGAAGAGGCGTACGCCAAGGGCTCATCACTCATATTCAAGGCGAGGCGGTTCACACTGATTGGCACCGCCGAGCGCACGGGAAGTCATGCCAAGGATGTTCACCAACGGGGCTTCGAGTTATTGGTCCCCGGTTCCTGAGGGTGTAGTAATGAAATCTATTATCAAGAGAGCGGCGGCCACACTATTGACGGCAGCCGTTTGCATGACATCGGTCCAGGCCGATGATATTGAAATCTTTTTCAATACCTCCGATGGACAGATCGGTGATCCATTGGTGATGTTCTCACTCGATTACCGGCCTAACTTGACGGCCACCATCTGTAATTTCACCCTGATTTCTGAGTGTGGTTGGGATTCAGATTTCAATGATGCCTTGATGGCGACAGACAAGGCTGACGGCACCATCGACTTTCTGGAGATGCTGCGCGCTGCGCTGAAACGAGTACTAAGTGAAGTGACCGGCGTACGTGTCGGCCTGATGCTCAACCACGACGACAAGAACAACTGTGAGAATAAGCCCGGCACCAACGGCTGCAGTAATGGCGGTTATATCGCCCAAGGCTTCACTGCAATTGATGGTGACGCCTCAACCAATGGTGGTGAAGATCTTTTGCTGAGTAAGCTCGCCTCACTCCCCTCACCTCAAGGCAATCTCAGCCACCCCTATCAAGGCAGAGAGCTCTATCTTGAGTTCTACCGCTACCTCACCGGCCGCGGTATCTATAACGGCCATGTGGGGCGTATTGACTACGATGACGATTGTGGATCAGACAACCTTGATGACAACACCCCTAACTCCTGTGGTTCGGATAGCGATGATGGCTATCCGGTACGCTGGGACACGGCCATTGAAGCTGATCCCGCAACCGATCCGAGCGATGAGCGCTATGTCTCACCCTTCACCAACTCCGACTACGAGTGCAGCAGCGTCTACGCCATCAACTTCATGTTCGGTGTTTCCAATCAGGAGGCGGATTCAGATGATGCCATTACCGAGTCCAAGGCCAATGACGGCATGGCCGGGATCAATCTCTCCGGTAATAGTAAAAACTTCGGCACGGTCATCGAATGGCTCAATGATAATGACATGGCCGATGGCACCTTGGCATCGCCCAGCGGTCCCGCCATCGACAGTGGCGGCTCGGATATTTTCCTTGAGGGCAACCAGAACATTACCTCCTACTTCCTCTACAAAGGCAATGTCCAGAACACTATGGACGGCTATGCGGTAAAAGGCGGCACCGGCCAAGCAATAGAGGTGACCGATGACCCACAGGAGCTGGTCGATTCGCTGACCAGTGTATTTGAAGAGATCCTGCGTCAGAACAGCACCTTTGAGGCACCAGCGGTGACGGTCAACTCTTACACCCGCCTGACCCATCTTGATGAGCTCTTCTTCGCCCTGTTCGGTCCGGAAGAGACGCCGGACTGGCCGGGCAACATGAAGAAGTACAAACTCGGCTCCATTGGCGTCGATAGCGACGGCGATGGTAGTATTGATGAGTATGTAGTGCGCATCGAAGACTCAGCCGGTAACGAGGCGATCGACCAGAATACCGCGCTGTTCAAGGTAACCAGCTGCAGCTACTGGTCAAACTGCAACATTGACCGTGACGATGACGGCAGTGTTGATGCTGATGGTGATACCGTGGCATGGGGTGGTGCCGCTGAAGAGCAGACAGTAGCTGAGACTACAGGTAATGCCCGTTTGGTCTTTACCGATACCAGCGCCGATACGGCCACTAATGTCACCCTGGTCGACCTCCATGAAGATACCAGTGGCATCACCGCTGCATTGCTTGGGCTCACTACAGCAAATGCCACCGATATAGATGGTGATAACAGCGTTGATACTATAGAAACCACAGGCGACGGTGATGTCGACTCTGTAGATGTTGCCACTCAGAGAAAACGCCTGCTGCAACTGGGGCGAGGGCTTGAATATGGTTCAACCGATACAGCCCTTCAAACCCTTGGAGATCCGATTCACTCCCGCCCTACAGTCATCGTCTACGATGACGATGTAGCGCGTGCCCTTGCTGCCACCCCCCCCACCACTCCGGGAATCAATCCCGACTTGGTCATTGCCATGACCACCAATGAGGGTTACCTCCACCTCATCAATGCGGCAGATGGTTCTGAGTTCTTCGCCTTTATGCCGAAAGAGGAGCTGACCCTACTGAAGACAACCCACGGCCCCGAGGCATTTGATGGCAGTGCCGGTGGCAGCCGCTTCGGTAGCTACGGTCTTGATGGCTCTCCTCTGGTCTGGCGTAACGATGCCAACGGTGACGGCGTCATTAATGCCAATGACTCCGTCTATATCTATCTGACCCAACGTCGGGGCGGACGCAATATCTACGCCCTGGACATCACTAATAAGACCAGTCCGGTATTGAAGTGGAAGATACTCGGCGGTACCACTTCAGTCTTCACTGAATTGGGACAGACCTGGTCCGAGCCACAGCTGGCTGAGATCAAGGTGAGTGGCGTCGATACAAAGGTACTGGTCTTCGGCGGCGGCTACGACACCACCCAGGATAGCGCTTACAGCCGCAGTGATACTGTCGGTCGAGCGATCTATGTAATCAATGCCGATACCGGCGCCCATATCTGGACCATCAGCGACGGCAGCAGTGACCTGAGTATTTCCCAGATGGATAGCAGCATTCCCGCCAATGTAAAGACCATGGATGTGGATGAAGATGGCTATATAGATAGAATCTATGCGGTAGATGTGGTCGGGCGTATTTTCCGTATCGACTTCGATAATACCACCAACTCAACGACCATCCACGGTGGCGGCATGGTGGCATCACTCTATGATGAAACATGCGTTGAAGATGCCCCGGTGGCCGGTGTAGCAAGAGATTGCCACCGTCGCTTCTACAACTCTCCTGATGTAGCTGTGATGGTGGGCTATCCGGTTTCGCCCTTTATTCAAATTGCGGCTGGCTCCGGTTACAGGGCTCACCCGGTGACAGTCACTGGAATACAAGATCGCTTCTACGTTGTCTTTGATACCAATGTCATTGATGCCGTCGATACAGGTGATTACAGCTCCGACTACCACTGGCAGGAGGAGACCAACATTATCGATGTAACTACCATCGACCAGACCACCCCGACGGGTGACGAGACCGCCTACGATGTAGCAGAAGCTACCGCCCAGACGGCACTGCTGGCAGATGGCTCCCATGGCTGGTTCATCGACATGGATGACAGCCTCCACGAGCAGGTGCTCTCAGAGTCTGTAACCATTCAGGGAAAAATCATCTTCACCACCTACCTTCGTGATGATACACAGTCCAACGTCTGTGAACCCAACCTTGGCCAAGGTCGGATCCATGTGCTGGGTGCTTTCAACGGACTACCGGTGGCAGATCTCTACACCGGCACCCTTGCCGGTGAATTGGCAACGGTGACTGAAGGAGACCGCTTCAAGAATTTGGATAGAAGTGGTATCCCCTCTGATCCACTGGTAGTTTTCCGCGAAGATAGTGATGGCAACATAGTCCCAACAGTAGTGGTGACGACTGAACTACCGCTACCTCCGGGTATTCTTGGTCAGAATCTTTACAGCAAGACATGGTGGATAGATGTCGACTGACAGCAGACTTCGCCGTAGCAACCGGTTAGCCAAGCGGCAAACAGAGGGCTTCACCCTAATAGAGCTAGTGATAACCATTGCTATCGCGGTGGTACTGATGACTATTGGCATTCCCTCTTTTTTTGATCTGATTCAAAACAACCGCATGACGGTGGAGAACAACAAGCTCATATCCAGCCTGTTGCTGGCGCGCAGTGAGGCGGTAAAACGTCAATACGAAGTGGTACTCTGCCCAAGTGCCAATGACACCGGCTGTACCGGTAACTGGACAGACAACAACTGGATCGTCTTTGTCGATGATGATGATGATGGCACTGCTGAAACATCAGATGGAAACGGTGCTCTCGACAGTGGCGAGCCTCTGTTGCGATATGAGGCTTCAGCGGGGAACGCCCTTGACTGGGGTGTAGTCACTGGTGGCACCTCCATCATTTTTGGTGCCAATGGAATGGCGGATGGGGTTCACCAGTTGCGTCTGTTGGACAGCAGGAGTGAACGCAGTTGTATCGAAACACTCTCGTCAGGACGGCCTGTAGTGATTGCCGATGCTGATTGCCCAGCCCCTTCAGGGTGAAAATGGCTAGGTGATCAATGGAGGATAAATAATGAACTGTCGTAAGAGACAAAGGGGTAAGCAGGGGGGAATGTCACTGCTTGAGGTATTGATTGCAGTAGTTGTCCTTGCCATCGGCCTCCTGGGGCTGGCAGGCCTTCAGGTTCGTGGCCTGCGTAACGTATCTGAGACCGGCACCCATGCGCAGGCAGTGATTCTGGCCAATGAGTTAGTGGAGAGAATACACCTCAATAGTGTTAATGCCAGTGACTATACCACTCTACCCTCTAGCTGCACCTCTCCCTCAACAACCAAAGATATCGATTACTGCGAGGTGCTTATGAAGGCGCGAGGTGATCTGAATGGTGATGGCACCACCGACAGCGGTGGTATTCGCCTGCTGCGCGAATATCCATCGACCTCTCTTTTCTCCATTGCAGCATGTGGTGGTTGCGGTAGCACCGGCCTCTATACCCTTACCGTCAGCTGGGCGGAGAAGGATCTTGCAGGTATCGATCAAACAGTGACCTATGGCTTCAACTTTATGCCCTAATCACTTTTGCCTGTAGAAATGAGGAGTGGAAGGATGATGAAACAAGACTACTTTATCGGCAAGACTGGAACAGCATGCCCGGTAGATTGCCGTAACGGCGGCTTTACTCTGGTTGAGTTAATGATCGCCGTATTTCTTTCACTCTTTCTGATGGCCGGAGTGATTCAGCTTTTTATCCAGAGTAAAACCACCTATTCACTGCAAGAGGGGATTGCCAGGGCCCAAGAGAGTGGCAGACTCTCCCTCTACCTTATCGAAAATCACCTCCGGCGCGCAGCCTACCCACTCGATGCATTACCGATGATCAACGCCTTTGGCCGGGATCAGATAGGAGGTACCCCAGCATTTGTCAGTGGTCACACCGCCCCCCTGGACAATGCACTGGTGTTTCAATACCAGTCCCCTGATGGTGGTATAGATGATTGTAGTGGCAGAGCCATAGCGGCCAATGAATTTGTTGCCATGAATTACCTCATCTCCAGTGGTTCTCTGATATGTGAAAGTGCCACCACCGAGTCGACCACCTTGGGCACTGCTACACTGGTGGATGGAGTCTCCTCTCTGACGCTGAGTTACGGCGTGGACACGGATGGAGATGGCGCCGCCAACGGCGTCTACAAGGCTGTCGCAGATATCACCACTACTGATGACTGGGAGACGGTAGTGGCCGTACAGGTGGCAGTGACCGTACCCGTGCTGCCAGCACACCTCAGTGGCAGCCGCGTGCTTGAGTTCTCAACTACGGTACCTATACGCAACCAGATGGGAAGGAAATAGCCATGAGCAGTCGACTGAACTCCCCCACTCACTCCATGCCCTTTAATGTCGGTGGTTTTACCCTTATAGAGCTTATGATCGTGGTGGCTATCATCGGCATACTTGCCGCCATCGCCATGCCCTCCTACCAAGAGCAAGTACGCAAGACACGCCGTGCTGACGCCCAAAGTGTTCTCTATGATTTTACAAATGCTTTGGAACGCCATGCGTCAAAAAACCCCAACACTGGCTACGCCGGTGTTGAAGATGGCACTGACGGAGGTACAGCCGACCCCCCACTAAGCACAGTCTTCCCGGACGAAGCACCTCTTGATGGCAACGACAAATTCTACGACATGAAAGTGCTCGTTACCGTTGTTAGTGGTTATGGTGGAAGCTATACAGTGACCGCAGTTCCCAAAGGGGCGATGACCGGAGATCCCTGCGGCACTTTCTCTCTCACAAGCACGGGCACCCGTAGCGTGACTGGAAGTGCCTCCAACTGTTGGAAGTGACTATTTACCCGCCATCTTTTATATCCATATCAAAGAGTTCATCTACAGCGGTAAAAAATCTTCAAAGAGTATCTGAGAGCGGTTAGCCACTCCTCGATATATAAAATGAACGAGAGAGAGGTTCATCAGAGTACATACCATGAAAAAATCCTCCCTCAGTCACCAACAATTACTCTGCATCGCTACCACACTTTTGCTGACAGCCTGCAACCCCATCACCCTGCCTTCACGGGACGGCGCTCCACTGAGCAGAGATATGCAACAGCACTACAGAATGGGGCTGAACTACACCAACGGGAGCGGTGTAGCGCAGAACTACCACAAAGCAGCCGAGCTGTTTGAAGAGGCCGCTTTGGCTGGCCATATTGATGCCCAGTACATGCTTGGCATCGCTCAGGCTACCGGACGTGGCGTAAGAGTGGATCACCGGAAGGCGGTTGACTGGTTTAAAAAAGCTGCCCCAAAGGGACATAAACGGGCTCAATACCAGCTGGGTGAGAGCTATATGAATGGCCGTGGCGCGGAAAAAGACATCGCTTGGGGAGCACGCTGGTATGGTCTATCCGCCAACCAGGGGCATACCCTGGCACAACGCTCTCTGGGAGTGTCTTTCATAAAGGGACTGGGGGTACCGAAAGATCAAAAAACAGCCACCACCTGGCTCACGCTTGCCGATAAGTCGGGGGACACTCTCGCCCGCAAGCTATTGCAGAAAATGCAGTTGAGGCTGGATAGTGAAAGTTACGATACCGCTATTACCCGTGCAGAGGGCTGGCGAAGCGTGAAGATGACCGGCTATAACAACAAGCCAACCATTCGCTATCTACAGTACACTCTCTCAAAGCTCGGTTACCGGCCAGGATTTGCAGATGGCATCCTTGGCCCCAAAACCAAAGATGCCGTTGGTCACTTTCTCGACAAGAACGGTCATGCTAATGATCTGACGCTGGAAGAGGTTATTGAACTGCTGCGCGAACGATCCCCGTCACTCTGACTATTATTTAACTGGCTCTGTACAATAGCCCCGAAAACCATCCCGATGGAGATAAGGTTGCATTTGTAGGCGCGAACTTGTTTGCGATTGGCTCCGAGGCATGTTCTTCGCGAACAAGTTCGCGCCTACAATCAACTTCAGGATTACTGTACAGAGCCATTTAATTACCCTGACACTCACATGCTGAGAGGGATGCAGGAGTGTAGGGTGTAAAAAACGCAGCGTACCGTATCACTCCTGGCTCCCATACCCCGCGTGGGAGGCCATACAGGTGTGTAATGAGAGCTCAATATACGTTCCCACGCAGGGCGTAGGAACAAGAAAGAGAAGAAGGGGGATACTCCCTAATTTTATTCAATAATCCCTGCAGTCTCATCAAGACCAAGGAGTTCATTGACGGCACTAACCACCTCATCAGTGACCTCTTTGTTGGCCGCCTCGGCAAGGGCATCTGCAGCTGCCTGTGCTGCTTCCTCTGCAGCTTCCTGCAGAGCTGGATCATCCGGATCTTCGGCAGCTAAACGGGCCGCCTCCTGGGAATCCAGATAGGCCTGTTCATAGGTGGCAATCATACCTACGGCAGAGTTAGGGGCAGCATGCTCTCGGGCTGTATCAGAGGCGTGAGCTGCATTCAGTCGACCAAGAGAACTGGCGACGGCCCCATGATTATTTCCACGCCCCTTATCGCCACCCTCACCTTCTGAGTGGCCGAATGCATTTCCTCTATTGCCGGTATCGCTATGGCCAGAGGCGTTGCTATGCCCCTGTCCACCATTACCCCCGGCATTTCCATTACCGCCGCCGTTGCCGCCGCCGTTGCCACCACTTCCACCGCTTCCTCCTCCGCCACCGCCACCGCCACCGCCACCTTTGGCCGAGGCATCAGAAAAGCCCAGCTTGCCACTTTCAACATCTACAGTGAATGGGGTGATCACCAACAGAGAGGCCAGCAGCGTCAGACCAGCGATCTTAAGAATATATTTCATAGACATTACATACTCCCGATAACTGAACCGAAGAAAAAATATTGGTAACTATTCAGTACCGGACCGCGATGAAACAACCACCCTGGTGCAACTATCCATCGCGCTTCGAGAAAGCGCTCCTACAGGGAAGTACGGCATAAAATATGCCCGACTCCTGGTGAAAACAGTCCTATGTATGGCTGAATCGTTACAAAACATTAACAGTCACCTGATTATAATTTTAGACCCAACTCCCAGATTTGCTACGCTCTTATTTCAGTTTGGCTCTTAATTATGTGATGCATCAGACACTAACCGAAAATAGAGTGGAACGGCTCTCCTTATCAGTCATAAACCACTAAGGAGTGGTGCCCCGCTACGCTGAACGTTGCACAGCCCCTGCCATACTCCATCGCGCCGAGGGCTGCGTTCCTACAGAGGGATGGGACCTGCCGTAAATAGGTAACTATTCATAATCACAGCAGCGCCTCCAACGCTTCCCAACGCGCATAGACAGCCGCCAGCTCATCTTCCTGTGACTTGAGCTGCTCGTTGGCCTTGGCCATCTCTTCCGATGATTTCTGATAGAAGGTGGGATCGGACATCACCGCCTGCAACCGCTTAATCCCCTCTTCCAACGCTTCCAGCCGCTTCGGCAGGGCATCCAGTTCGCGTTGATCTTTGTAGCTCAGTTTTTTCGGTTTAGCCGCCGCTGATCTGTCAAGTTTGGGAGCCGCTCTCTTCTCCGTCTTGGTTTTTTCCACCCGCTCACGCTGCCACAACCAATCATCATAGCCACCCACATACTCATTGATCTGCCCACCCCCCTCAAACACCAGGGTGCTGGTAACTACATTATTGAGAAAGGCACGGTCGTGGCTCACCAGCAGCAGGGTGCCCTGGTAGTTGAGCAGCAACTCTTCCAGCAGCTCCAGGGTCTCTACATCCAGATCGTTGGTGGGCTCATCCATCACCAATACATTAGCTGGCTTGGCAAACAGGCGGGCCAGCAACAGGCGGTTACGTTCGCCACCGGAGAGCGCCTTCACCGGCTGGCGGACGCGGTCAGGGGCGAAGAGAAAATCCTGTAGGTAGCTGATTACATGCCTGGAGTTACCGTCGATCTCGACAAAATCAGAGCCTTCGGCGATGTTATCCTGCACCGTCTTCTCTTCATCCAGCACCGCCCGCAGCTGATCGAAATAGGCTACCTCCCGCTTGGTTCCCTGCTTAATCTTACCGCTGTCAGGCTCAAGTTTCCCCAGCAGCAGGTTGAGTAGGGTGGTCTTACCCGCACCGTTGGGGCCAATGATACCAATGCGGTCACCGCGCAGAATAGTGGCGGTAAGCTCCTTCACCACCGGCTCTTTGTCCCAGGCGTAGGACACCCCCTCCACCTCAACTACCAGCTTGCCGGAACGTTCTGCACCCTGCAGCGCCATATTTACCTTGCCGGACTGCTCACGGCGGGCGCCACGCTCTTCACGTAGCGCCTTGAGTGCCCGCACCCGGCCCTCGTTACGGGTGCGCCGAGCCTTGATTCCCTGGCGAATCCACACCTCCTCCTGAGCCAGCTTCTTGTCAAAACGGGCATTGGCCTTCTCTTCCGCGTTGAGCATCTCCGCCTTGCGACGCAGGAAGTTCTCATAATCACCTGGCCAGTCAGTCACCTGCCCCCGGTCTAGTTCGAGAATACGAGTGGCAAGCTTGCGTAGGAACATACGGTCATGGGTAACAAACATCAGCGTGCCGCTATAGCCCAAAAGAAACTCCTCCAACCAGTCGATAGACTCGATATCGAGATGGTTGGTGGGCTCATCCAGCAGTAACAGATCGGGGCTCTGAACCAGTGCCCTGGCCAGTAACACCCGGCGCTTGAGACCACCAGAGAGTGCTTGAAATTCAATATCGGGATCAAGGGAGAGGCGGGAGATTACCGTCTCCACCTGCTGCTCGCTCTGCCAGCCATCCGCCGCCTCCAGATCGTGCTGCACGCGGGAGAGTTGTTGCAGCAGTTCGTCACTATAGTCGGTGGCAAGCTGCACACTTATGTGGTGATAGTTACTTATTAAATCACCGAGACCACCCAGACCACCGGCCACGACAGCGAATACCGAACCAGCAAGCCCCTCAGGGATCTCCTGAGTTAGGCGGGTCACACGGGCACCCTGCCGCAGGGAGAACTCACCATCATCGGCTTGCAGTTCGCCAGCAATCAGTTTCATCAGGGTTGACTTGCCCGCACCGTTTCGCCCCAACAGGCAGATACGTTCTCCCCGTTCAACAGAGAGGTTGATGCCGTCGAGCAGCAGTGGGCCACCAAAGCCAAGTTGAAGATTGCGCAGAGTAAGAAGCGCCATGAGATACCCCAGGTGAAGTTTTTAGATGGATCAGAGGGGCGTGATTGTACCCTGAAACCGGGGTTAGCTGTTGCGTTAGTTCTCTTCGAAGGCCGAGTACACAGAGAAGCACTGAGAGCACAGGGAGGAACCTTTTTCAGTGGATGATCCTGTTCCACCAAAAGGGTGCTGATTACGCTTAACTCCAGGCAATGAGCTACCGTCTGGATTATGCAATAGGGTAGAGAGTGTGCCACGCTCATCGCGGCAGGGGAGATAAGGCCTCAGTATCTAAGTGTGGATAAACTGCGTGGAGCAGTAGCCCTGTACACAACCGCTAGAAGTATTTTTCTGCGTACTCTGCAATTCTTCGTGATATTTTTGCAGTTTACGTTAACGTAAAGCTGGAGACTTAACCGCTTGTATGTGAAGATTGTGAGGGAGAGTAATGAATGTCAACAAGGTCAATAGCAAGCCAATACAACCGAAGGGAGCCAACTGCATGAATACCAAGATTCTACTCAATGAGTCCGATATGCCCACCCACTGGTATAACGTGATGGCTGATATGCCCAATCCACCGGCCCCGCCCTTGGGGCCGGATGGCAATCCGGTCGGGCCCGACGCCCTCGCCGCCATCTTCCCTGAAGAGCTGATCATGCAGGAGATGAGTCAGGAGCGTTGGATTCCTATTCCGGAAGAGGTGAATGATATCCTCCAACTGTGGCGTCCCTCTCCTCTCTACCGGGCACACCGCTTGGAAAAAGCGCTCAACACCCCGGCGAAGATCTACTACAAAAACGAAGCGGTGAGTCCCGCCGGCTCTCACAAACCCAATACCGCCATCCCCCAGGCCTACTACAACAAACAGGCGGGGATCAAAAAACTCATTACAGAGACCGGTGCCGGGCAGTGGGGCTGCTCCCTTGCTCTGGCCGGGCAGATGTTCGGGTTGGAGGTGGAGGTCTTTATGGTGAAGATCAGCTACCAACAGAAACCCTACCGCCGCTCCATGATGCAGACCTGGGGGGCAAAAGTTCACCCCAGTCCTTCCACCGTCACGGAGACGGGGCGGGGAGTACTTGCAAAACACCCCGACTCTGAGGGCTCCCTTGGCCTCGCCATCTCTGAGGCGGTAGAGATAGCCGCCGGTCGTGCCGATGCCAACTACGCACTGGGCTCAGTGCTCAACCATGTACTGCTGCACCAAACTGTAATTGGTCAGGAGGCGAAGAAACAGCTGGAGATGGTAGGAGACTACCCCGACATGATCTTCGCCCCCTGTGGTGGCGGTTCCAATTTTGGCGGTATCGCCTTCCCCTTCTTTGCCGACAAAGCGGCAGGAAAAGAGATCGAACTGGTAGCGGTGGAACCCACCTCCTGCCCTACCCTCACCCGTGGCAACTACGCCTACGACTTTGGTGATGCCATCGGCATGACACCGCTGTTGAAGATGTACACACTGGGACACGACTTTATGCCGCCGGGTATCCACGCTGGTGGCCTACGCTACCATGGCGACTCCGCCCTGGTAAGCCAGCTCTACAACGAGGGGCTGATCAGCGCATTGGCGGTACCCCAGCTGGAGACCTTCGAGGCTGGCGTCCTGTTTGCCCGCAGTGAAGGTATCGTACCGGCACCAGAATCAACCCACGCCATCGCTGCGGCTATCCGCGAGGCCAAGCGCTGCGCCGAGACAGGTGAGTCAAAAACACTACTGTTCAATCTCTCTGGCCACGGTCATTTCGACATGTCATCTTATGACCGCTACTTTGCCGGTGAACTAGAGGACTTTGACTACCCGGAAGAGGCGATCAGGGAGTCCCTGGCGCATCTGCCGCAGGTGGGCTGATAGCAGTTCGGTGAACCGCTCCTACAAGCTACTGCCTCACAATGTAGGAGCGGTGCCCTCGCCGCGATAAACGTCGCACCGGCCCTATCAAATTCATCATCCCGAGGGGACGGTTCATCTGTAGGTGCGCTTTCTTGAAGCACGATGGGTATACGCCCGCAGTCCGAGAGACCGCTTCATATTTTAATTTATTTGCACCTTTGCGCAAAAACAGTCTTAATCTGGGTAGCCAATAAAAAGCAGCGATCAATTTTGAAACCAATACCCGACAAAGACGCCTGGGATGGAGAGGCGGACTGCCTAAGTTGCACCCTACGCGACTCGGTTCTGTTTGCCGGATTGGAAGAGAAGGATTTCGATCAGATTCACCAACCGATCAACCTCTATACCTTACCCGCAGGTTCCATCCTCTACCGTGCTGGTGACGAGGGCAGCCGCATGTACACCATTCGCAGCGGTGTTCTGAAGTTGGTGCAGTACTTACCCGATGGTACCCAACGTATTGTTAGACTGATCCGACCCACCGATGTTATCGGGCTGGAGGCACTGCTGGGCCAGAACTACCAACATGATGCCGTAGTGCTTCAGTCTGTTCAGGCGTGCAGCCTGCCGGTAAGCGTGGTTCAGGCCCTCTCCCTGACCAACCCAAAGCTGCATCAGGAGCTGCTGACCCGCTGGCAAAAAGCCCTCGAAGAGGCCGATGCCTGGCTCACTGAACTCTCTACCGGCTCTGCCAGACAGCGTGTAGCCCGCCTGCTCCTCCGTCTGGTGCGAAAAGAAGAAGCAAGTGAGTGTGAACTCTTCTCCCGTGAAGATATGGGCGCTATGCTCGGCATCACTACCGAAACCACCAGCCGCACCATCGCCGAGTTCAAACGACAGAGCCTGTTGGTGGAGACCCGCCCCCATCACTTCCTGCTGGACATACGCAAGCTGGAACATATCGCCGAGGATTGAACTTCACCTGTAGTGCTGTGCCGCTGGAGAACTACAACTTTGAGACGCTGGAGCATTTGCGCAATAACATGCCGAAATGGATAGCGGAGGTGCAGCAAAAGAGCTGCCGGGGTAGGCGTAACTGCAAGGAGCCGAAGCTCTATTTTATTGAGCTGCACCTGAATGAAATCACTGATCCGCTGGTAAGAGCCAAGCGCACACTGTAGGAGCGCCACTAACACCCACTGCGCCCAGCAGTGCATCTCCCCGCCTGAACCAAGCCATTGCGATCAACCACCGTAACGGCAATCTAAATACCTTCCTTGCGGCATACGACCGCTGTTTCTTGACGAACACCTAAGGAACCTCTGAACAAGTCATGAATGAAGCCCATGAATAATCAGGAATAGTAATCCGCGAATTTTATAACAATAAATAATATTAATATGCATATACGGTATTTTTATCATTAAGAAGAGAGGGCTATAGTCACTGTGAAAAATTTCGATACAGATCGAATAGTTACTAAACACGCAGGTAACTTCTCAATAACCCAGTACCGATGGATAACTAGGAGCCTGTCCGAGAATAGGCACCGTAGCGAGGGAAGTCCATTTTGAGTCATTTTTTTCGGTCATTTGAGGCGAATAGTTACTCTTATTCAACAAAAATGAGCGGGGAAAAGGGCCAAAATGGGCTTTCCGCAGTAGGTGTCCTATTCTCGGACAGGCTCCTAGATGGGTGCAGTGACACCTTTTCGGGACGTACAGCAGCAGGGACGCTGCTGTGAGCGTACAGGGATCTATTCACCGCGTCTCTTGAAAAGGTGTTACTGCACCGCTATGGCACGGACTTTTTGAGAAGTTACACAAGCAGCTTAAGCGCTTTAATCAGGGTGATAACATGGCTAATACACAGACCCCTCTAATCGATAACAAAGATTACGATAACTACGAAAATGACTTGGCAGCATTTATCCTGGGTGACCTGGATCCCAACCGTTTTTTGGCAAACCGCCTCAATCTTGGTATCTACGCCCAACGCCAGGAAGGCATGTGCATGGTCAGAGCCAAGATCCCCGGCGGTCGTATCAACCGCACCCAGTTAATTGGCTTTGCCGAAGCGGTGGAAGCATACTCCGGTACAAACAGTGTGCATATCACCACCCGTCAGGATGTGCAATTTCACTATGTACCGCTCGAAGAGACCGCTAAGTTACAGCGTCATATGGGTGCTTACGGCATTGCCAGCCGCGAAGCCTGCGGCAACACAGTGCGCAACATTACCAGCTGCGCATTGGCCGGTGTCTGCCCAGCGGAACATGTTGACATTAACGCCTATATTGATCAGGTGGCCCACTTTTTTGTGCGCCACCCGCTCACCGCATCCATGCCGCGAAAGATCAAATTCAGCTTCTCCGGCTG
>JBEVXV010001276.1:0-8044 GCA_040505915.1 Sedimenticola sp.
TGCTTTGCAGAATGGTCTGCGCCTTTTCGGTCAGGCCCGCCGCCACCGAGGTGCGGACAAAGCCATCCTCATCGGGCTGCAGATCCTTCGTACCCGCCTTGATGGCCAACTGGGTGACGATGTACTGGTAGGCGCCCAGCAGGAAGCCGCCGGAGCCGCAGGCCGGGTCGGCGATGCGGTGACCCAGTTTCGGCTGCACCAGTTCGGCCATCAGCTTGATGATGTGGTGCGGGGTGCGAAACTGGCCGTTCTTGCCGGCGCTGGCGATCTCGGACAGCAGCATCTCGTAGACATCGCCCTGGATGTCCTGGAAAGCCTTGGGCTATGTCGGCTTTGGATAGGGGAGAGGGGCTGAGGCATGCCATGATCCGGAGCGCCATATCCGACTCTACCCCTGACTCTACCCCTGACTGGTCCCCTCTGTTTGAAGTGACCGCCGACTGTTCCAGCGCCAGCGCCTCCTCCGAGATGGGGAAGGCGGTGCGAACGAAATGGGTGGCAAAGGTGTAGCTGGAAGCGGGTACCACTCACCGTGCGCAGGTTGGCTCCAACCTTGACCTGGGCGCGTAGTCCTTCGGTACCCACCGCCAGGCCGTTGACGGCGGTAATATCGGGGCATCAAAATCCCACACCCCTTTAAGGCTTGCCAGAGGTCTAATGAGCAGTCCATCGTCGGTCTCGCGCAGGGTGTAAACTCACGGTCGGTCCAAAGCTGAGACTACCCAGGGAGGCGGTCTGCTCACCAATACTAAAGCCGCCGTTGTCGATATAGGCCTTCTGCTTCTCTTCGAAGTAGTTGAACCCAGCCGATGGGGCGATATGCCAGCGGCCCTCGTCGAAGCTGCCGGTAAGGTTGCCCTCCAGTTGCCAGCGTTCTGAGTCGAACTTATCCCAGTAGGTGCCGAACATCCAGCCCTGGCCTTCGGCCTCTATATTAAGCCCGGTGGACTTCTCGTCTGACCAGTCAATCTGCCCCATAAGCCCGACCAGCAGGTTCTTGGAGTAGCGCCAGTCGGCACCGATGTAGACGATACCGAAATCACTCTTCTCATCGATATTGCCTCGATCCTCCTTGGCCTTGGTCCAGCGACCCTAGATCCAGATATTGGCGGGGGATTTGACTGGGCTATAGCCCTCCTCCTGCTCACCCGCAGAAGCGCTGTTCTGTGCCAGTTTAGTGGCGTAAGCCCTGGTCTCAGCGTTGATGAACTGATGCAGACTGGTGGAGAAGCTGCCCTGATTGTAGTTGCTGTCACCGCTGAAGTTGAGGCCCACCGGGCTGCCACCAAAGGCGTTTCCAATATTATCGCAGTTGCTTCCGGCAAAGGCGGCGTGGGCAAATCGACCACGGCAGTAAATCTCGCCGTTGCCATGGCCCAGACCGGGGCAAAAGTCGGCCTGCTCGATGCTGATATTTACGGCCCTTCGATTCCACGCATGATGGGACTGGCAGAAAGTCAGCCACTGGTAAATTCAGTGACAAAGCAGATTGCACCGCTGGAAAACTATGATGTCAAAACCATCTCAATCGGTTACTTCATTGAAGAAAGTAAAGCCATGGTCTGGCGCGGCCCGATGGTCGCCAGTGCGCTGAACCAGTTATTGCACGATGTTGAATGGGGTGATCTGGATTACCTGTTTGTAGATATGCCTCCGGGAACTGGTGATGCGCAACTGACACTGACCCAGAAAGTGCCCATAACCGGTGCTGTGCTGGTCACCACCCCGCAGGACATTGCTCTGCTCGATTTCCGCAGAGGCATTGAAATGTTCCAGCAGGTTAATGTCCCGACTATCGGCATTGTCGAAAATATGAGCCAGTTCATTTGCCCGCATTGTGGCGAATCCAGCGCAATCTTTGCCGAAGGTGGCGCAGATCGTTTAAGTCAGGAATTTAAAACAGAAGTTCTGGCTCACATGCCACTGGATATGCAAACACGAAAGGAGCCGATGCAGGCACCCCGATTGTCGCCGCCCACCCAGACTCCAAGCAGGCCGAAGCCTACCGTGCCCTAGCAGCAGAAGTAGCGCGAAAGACCGAGGTATTAAACAGCCGCAAAGTCAGTATTCCGGTGGTTATGAGTTCATAAATCATATAAACAAAATGCTTCCAACAATAAAAAATCAGCCTTTAATGGCTGGTTTTTTTTGCAAACTCCAGTAACACTTTTCCTGATTTCCATAAATACTATCAAGTCATAAAAACCTGAAAGCACTATTAATTATCAGATCCCATCCATTCATTCTCTGGAAGCATTCCGTAATGAAATTATCGAAGCAATAGACCTCCTCATCACTGGTGTTTGAATTATCAAACAGTCAAGCTTGGCACCGACTTGTAACAGCTTCCAAAAAAACTTAGAAGCTTCTTTTCATCCCTAAAAACATACCCCTAAGCCCATATTTCACCTTAATTTGAAAAACTTATCATTTTATTTCAATTGATTAAGTTCACAGCTCCTGATCCGACCCCGTTTCCCCCAGATACTTTTAATATGAGGCAACGATACCTATTTTGCTATTCCTTCGCTTAGCTTTTTTGTGAGGTGATGCGTATGCCAAGGTCGAGATTGCGAATTGCGCCAGTATGCATTATTCTTTAGAGCTACTTGCAAAAGTCTGGGTGGATAAGGTGCAATCCCACTTTGAGTGGATTTTCAGACTGAATTGAGGGGCATGGTGGTTCCATGCGCTGAAAATTCAGGCTGAAAATACGCCAAAGTGGGGAAGCAGATTGCCGCTCACGACTTTTGCAAGTGACTCTTTAAGTGAGTGGAATTAACAAGGCATGGGAGACTAAATGATTCACGATTTTAGACCTGATCTCTCTTTCTACTCTTTCCCGGTAAATTTCAACACATGAAAGAAACAACACGTACAATACAGGAATGGGTACAAATCATTGAAGATGAGTTACTGGCTGGGAATACTGCCAAAGCATTAGAGATTCAATCACAGCTTAATAAGACCAAAAATATTAATAGTTTCTGCCAACCTGTATATAGTAAAGGCTGGCAAGCCTTTAATGATGGGAATCTATTAGTGGCAAAAAGCTTGTTTTCCTGGCTTGAAAAAATAGACCCTGAAAACTGGTCAGTGCAGTTAGCAAATGCAACGATAAGAGAAAAGTTAAACGGAAAGCATATAGCTTCTGAAAAATTTAAAGGATTTGTAAAATTAAATCCAGCTTTTCATTACCAGCATTCAAATAGTCAAAACCCCATTAAAACTGCAACTTTATTGACCATTGGGCGAGGTGATACAAGTTTTACAAATGGAGGATTCAGACTCCCATATGGTCTCACCGAAGCGCAGCATTTAACTCAACATCCAGAATATACTGCTTCCATGTTATTTTCCGAAGGGCTTTCATTAAGACAGATCAATCAGTTTGATGTACTTCTTAATGCTATTAGTGATGCCGATATCTACCCGGATTTATTAAAAGAAATTATAATACTTATTGCAGACAATAAAGTACCTGTTATCAATCAGCCACAGCATATATTAAATAATACGCGCGATAATATCGTTAGGAATATTCCCACTAATGCAGAACAAATTATACCAAAGACTGTTCGTGCAAACCTAATTGAAGAACAAGCTGATAGTTTAGTAACTCAGGTTAAGAATAATAAACTGAATTACCCGATTTTAATACGCCCTGTTGGAAGCCAGACAGGTCAGGGCTTATTTCGCTTAAACTCAGAAGAAAAAGCTAAGGAATATCAGCACAAAACAGGCGAGTTTTATATTACAGAATTTTATGATTTTAAATCCACAGATGGATATTATAGAAAATATCGTCTCTGGAATATTGGCGGAACAATTATTCCCAATCATTTGTTTATCAGTGAAAAATGGAATGTACATGCGGGCTGTCGTTTAGAAACGATGATAAAGAATCAGTGGATGCTTGATGAAGAAAAATCTTTTGTTCTTGGCTGTTCCAAAATTGATAATGATCGTATTTCTCAATTAATGACAACACTTCAACATGAAACTCATCTTGATTATTTTGGAGTGGATTTAGCCTTTACACCAAAAGGAATTCCAATTTTCTTTGAAGCTAACCCAACCATGAGATCACATCATCCAGAATGGTGGGTACAATTTCCATACATAAAAGATGTTGATCATAAACATAGAAAAGCATTTCAAAACTTAATAGAAGTTAAAAAAGGATAGGAATTTCAACCCATAAAATCAACCAATTTCGCTATGCTTGGCAATCTATCGTGTCATCTCCACATAGATTTTAGCGAGCACAAAGCACTTTTCCTTGCCCTTTGCCGGTACAACGGTGGAAATCCACACCTAAATTCCGTCACATCGAATAAAAGCCACAAGCCCTGTACGTCAAAGCAATAATCCTCATCTCCCCGCCGCACCTTGGGCAGACCAGCGGATTGATCTCATAGATCCTGGCAAGCAGCATGGCCCAGATCGACGCAAAAGGGCAGCCGGCTGCCGGCTCTTCACTCTCCCCTGTTTTTGGCTTATCCGCACTCACTACGCTTTCGCTGGTGACCGGCAGCCCTGCCCTGCTTGTCACCTGCTCTCGCAGCGGTGCATTGGGTGCCAATACCCCATGGTAGCGGTGGCGATGCCGCCGGGGTGGTGGCATCAGGGTGGCTACCCGGTCTAGAAACTCCGCTGGAGTCAGCCGCACCAAGGTCTGGCCATCATGCCGGGGGCTTCGTAGGCGGTAGATAAGCATCTCATCCTTATCTTGCCAACAAAGTCGCTCACCGGAAAATATCGGTCGGGCACAGTAACGAAAAAGCCGCTCCAGCCCTTGCCGGTCTTCCCCTTCGATCCTTACCTCTGCATTCAGTGAAAAGCCACCTCCGTTCTGCCATGTTTGCATCTGTTGCACCTCATCTGATGAGAGCAGTCCACGCCGAACAAACAGGCTCAGTACCCGTTTTCTGATCTTTTTCTGGGCTCGATGGATTACTTCATCACTCAACCCAGTGGCTTCATAGAATTGCACTCCCTCCTCTGTTTGAGCAAAGAGGCCATCGATCATGCAGCTGTGGTAGTGGAGGTGTGAGTTGCATCTTAGTAAACTATCCATCTAAGTGGTGCTAGATCATAGCGGTTTGGGGATCTGTCTGCATGCGCTTGTTATAAGGCATTTTCAAATATCTTCTCATAGTGCTCTACAGTCGGAAATGGATCATAAAAATGATGCAATATTGCCCGCCATTCCTGGTATTCGTCTGATTCTCGGAATCCCTGAGTGTGATCTTCTAAAGTTCGCCAATTAATTAATAAAATATATCTATTGGGATTTTCTATGCATTTTTGCAATTGATGTGAAAGATATCCGTTCATGCTGGAAATGATTTTTTGTGCTTTCTCAAAAGCAATTTCAAAATCTGCCTCTTGACCAGGTTTAACATCAAGCATCGCTACTTCTAAAATCAATTGATTCTCCTATGCCTTATAACGTTCAAGCTCAGCTGACGGTAAATGCAGAGTGCAGCGAAGTAAAATGCCGCATTTACAGGTCAGGTGGAGCGCCTTGTTGTGTGATGCATTCATTGATAATTTCAATAAGATCTGTTTCACCAAACTCTACACCGTATTGTGAAAGTAGAGTTGTTACCTGGCCTCGATGGTGAACTTGATGAAGAAACAAATGATGAATCAAGCTAACAAAAGACTTGCTAAAAGAGCTGCCTGCCATATTTTTGTATGAAATACACCTATTTAAATCATCTTCGCTTAAACTTCTAATCCAATTAAGGATAACCTCATCAATTTTTTCTCGCTCTTCTTTTAAGCCGTCCAATTCCGTGAACAATATTGAGCTCAATTTACTTGGCTTGTCCATTTCACGGATATATGACAACGATTTAATACTTGAAGGATGCTCTGCAAATCGCTTAAGCCAAATAATATCGCCAACCAATATATGGTTGAGAGTCCCCAGCACAGACTTAAAAAATGTCCCCTTATCTTCACCAAGTTCATCCTTGGATAGATTGACTGCTGCTGCATATTGCCGCTCATTCATTAACTGATTATATTCAGCCAACAGGATAAGTTGATTAATTTCTGCCAAGACTAATGTTCCTTTTTACACATAAGGTTGTATTCACCGGAGCAGGCGCGTTAGCGACTATGTCCGCTGTGAGGCTTTGTTATGTTATAACTTTTCCTGGTTTCGAAGCGGCACGTACTGCCTGAGTTTTACCATTATACCCCCATGAGTTTGCGGGTATGTCATCAATGACTACATAGCAAGCCTCCTGTATCGTGCCGACTACATCTTGCAGCATTTTTACTGTTTGAGAAAGCATTTCGGCTTTTTCTTCTGAGGTGTTGGTTCCTTCGGTAACCTTAATGTCTACATATGCACCAGTTGGGTCTTCTATATTTAGGGTTATAGCGTTAGTTGCCCATTGCTGTGGGTCATCCTCTTGTATATGTACAACTGTGACTTCACGGCGTTTGCCCATGATTGTATTCATGAAAAAGGTTGTTTTTTGATAAAGCTGATCTCTTTGTGCGCTATCCAATGTAGCACCAAGGCGTATGTTTATGTATGGCATCTTTGATCTCCTACTTTATAAGCTAAAATACACCGGTAATTGTATACGCAACTACCGTGGTGAAAAAATTAGTTTGTTTCTAAAATATTTTTTATTTTCCGTAGATTGGTAACAGTTTGAGAAAGATCATCTTGCCCGATAATTTTTCCCATAAGTTTGGTCAAGTTTCTGCCTGTTTGATCTAATTTCTCGTGAATTTCTACAGCTGCTTTTGTCGGATAAATTTGAACTTCTCTTCCATCCTGAGTTGTCATTTTCCGCACCAAAAAATCATGTTTTTCTAAACTATCCAGAAAACGGGTAACCGTAGAGCGGGAAAGACTAAGCTCCTTAGCTAATTCACGTGGCATCAGACCTGGCTTGGCGAGAACGATACGCAGCATAAAGGCATGAGGCGGTGATAAATTAAATGGTTTGTACGCCTCGGCCCAAATGCGGCTTACCGAGCGTGCCAAAGCATTACTGTTGAAATACAGGCATTCTTCGAACATGCGGATAAGGTTAGCTCAATGTAATTGCATATGCAACTACTATTCGAAACATAACGCCCAGCACAATTGTGAGGCGCGTTTATGATCTAGCACCACTTTGGTGTGTATTATTTGATTAACGATCATCTGCCCATTCTTGAAACATAGGTAAAGAACAATCGGTTTCTGGTTCATACCATGATGCTTTTTCACTTACCCAAATGTGATTTATTGGTCTTGAACCAGGGTCATCATCTAATGTGCCCAAGCGCAGTATATAATGTGATTGTCCCTCTCTGTGTGCATAAATATGCGATCCACAGTTTGAACAGAAGCACCGCTTCTTGTCTGGTGACGAGGGATAACATTTTATTAATTCATTTCCACTGGTGAGTTCGAAGTCATCTATTTGTACAGCGGCAACTGAAGAGAAAGCCGTACCATGTGCTTTACGGCATGTTGTGCAGTGACAATGCGTTATATCACCAACATTACCGCTTATTGAATATGTGACATTCCCACATAAACAGCTTCCTTTAATCATTCCAACTGTGCTCCTTTTTTATACAGACGCGGTAGGAACACTGATTACTCAGCGTCCCCCGCACAGATTCCCGCATGAAGTTTTCCCTCACGGGGCTCCTCGGTCGTACTCGCTTTCGTAGTCAGCAAAGACTTCATGAATCTATTCTACCACCATACCCGAGCCTTTGCAGGCCTTGCACAGCACACAGGCAGTGGCAGTGGCAGTGGCAGTGGCAGTGGCAGTGGCAGTGGCAGTGGCAGTGGCAGTGGATTAAAACTGATGATGGTTTTGAGTCTTTCCCACGTGCAACTCTTTCGGCCACTTCGGCGATTGAGCCACTTATACAGCAGTTCTATCACATAGTTCTTGACACTAAAGAGTCCCTCTAAATTTGCCCACCACTCCAAAATACTGGTAATGCCCGCGTAACTTTCTGCTCAGTGAGTCCAACAGGCTGGATGTTTTCATATGCCGGTTCTCCTTGA
>JBEVXV010001277.1:0-9270 GCA_040505915.1 Sedimenticola sp.
AACTTTGTCATCCAATGGTGTTTTCGTCGGGCATCTCACTTTCTGGCCCACACAACTACATTCGGTATGCCCGCAGCCCGTTTTCACGAGTAACCTTCAGCACGTATGTTAACGGCTCCATCCGAATACGGGCCACCAATGAGGCCACTTCTCCGATGTAAGCAGGGGTGGTCCGGATAAGGTCCTTCATCATGGGTAGGTACGGGGAGTCGGTCTCCACTAGAAGGCGGTCTGCGCGCACCTGCTTCAGGGTATCGCGTTGCATCCTGTCAAAGCGCTGGACTAGGCCCGTGAAGCCAACATAGCAATTTGGGTATGCCATAGTCCAGTCCCTCAACTGCGCTGCCCCACCACTGAAACTATGCAGGTGAATACATTGTTCCGGCGGGCAATGTTCTCGCACAATTTCCAGACACCGGCGGGAGACTGCTTGTAGATGTCTTTCCTCCCTACTTCCCCTCATATGTATAACCAGCGTATGCCGGCTCTGGCAGTAGCCCAACACCTGGTGCAGGACCTTCTCCTGATGCTCCCACGTGTTTCTGGGGTGGCTGTAGTCGAGGCCAACCTCTCCAAGACCCGTCACTCTCGGAGCCTCCACTAATTCCTTGAGTTTGGCAACTCGATTCGCGGATAGTGAGGCGACCTTCTTGGGATGTACTCCAATTGCCACTGCAAACCTCATGTCTATTGCCGTCGGGAGGTGATGGAACTGATTTGGGTCGCAGAATATCATTACTCCACCGGCTAGGGCCACTTTGTGGTCGGGCTCCACTTCTGTCGGTGCATTCAGGGATTTCTGCATTTGCGCCCAAGATCGTCCCAGGTCTCGGGCCATCCGATCTAGGTGGAAATGGCTATCCCAGGCCTCGGGTAGGGCATCTACCGTACCACTCGTCTCGTGTTTCTTCGGGCTAAGTTGGGGTTCGACGACACCGGTACGGGCTAATTCACTTGCGACCGCTGCATATGTTGGCCGCTTCGAAGTTACTTCCAAAGGCCCTGCCTGTGCGGACGCCTCAGATGCCGTTGAAGGTACTGGTAATTTTTCCGCTGGTTCCCCACCCGGTGACTTGGATGCTGCAGTCGGGCTCAGGGCACGCAACAGTGCCTCCATGCTAGCCCCTGGGCTCAATGCTAGTTTGGGTCCACTGTGGCTCGGTGGACTAGGTGTTCCCAGATAGTCCATTTCTGGAGAAACGCATGAGTTTGTCACACCCACTGACTCCACTATGTTCATCGGGGTCAGATCCACTGCCTTGTGCTCCTCGACCTCCACTTCCATGGGTTCGGGACTCTGTGTGTGACTGGACACTAATACTAGTGGCTGTGTCAACATCTGTTGGAACTCGAGCATGGACGTGGCCTGCACCGTAGTGCCCTCCGTTGTCACGAGTGATACGCTCGCAGTGTTGATAGTAGGTGGGGTTGGTTGGCTTGGAGGCTCGACAGCCTCTACACCAGCATCGTCTACCTCTTGTATATTAACCTCGGGACTTGGCATGAGGTCTTGACCTTCCGATGGTTGAAGTATACTAGGCCCTTGTGATGGTTCCACCCCCTCCAGCTCTTTGTCACTGCGTTTTGCTCCGGCCCTCCACCAACGTGCCCCCGCATTGGGTTGCGGCTTCCTCACCCGGGAGTACTTGTCCTTCAGGTCAGTCCTACATCGAGCTGACAACCTTCCCAGAAGGTGGGCTAATGGCCTCCAGTGCAACAGACCGGCAACCGAGTTCAACGGCGATAGCCTAAAACCGTCTTCTGGAACCGGCCAGTTACCAGCCCTGCATAGGGCCTCCATTTCCCTACGTAGTTGGGCGTTTATACTCGGCTGCGAGAACTCCTGTCTGTTCACAAGATCCATCAAGTTGGTAACCTCTTCCATTCCCAATTCTTGTGCAATGTCACCCAACATCTGAATGCGCCGCCGGTGTAACCGGGCGCTCATGTCCATGCCACTCCTCTGACGACGGAACACGACAGGGATGTGCTGTGTGTAAACATGGTCCCGCAGCTCGTCTTCATTGACTCGACACCCGGCCACTGGACACGTGCTAGGTCTCCGCTTCTGACTCCGGTGCGACTCGGCTGCATTCCGTTTTCGTGTCTGCACATGCAGGTCACCTTCTTTGTCTACCTCCACATGCCGCTCACTGGTCGGGAACCGGCGGTGGTACCACTTCGACCGCGGTCGTTGCCACGTCCCATGGCGGGCATCACGATGTTGTGTTCTGCTTTGATGGTCCCATCTCGGCCGGCCCTGCCCCGCCTCTCGACTGGCATCACGCTGGGCCCCACTACATGACCGCTCCCCGTGTCGACTCAGCCCAGCCTCTCGACTGGCATCACGGCGTCTCCCATATACCCGATTAAAGTCATCGCCACTGCTTGGAGACCTTTCCCTATGACGACCCTGCCCCGCCTTTCGGCTGGCACTACTACGGTCCCTCGACTTCGGACGAGCTCCCCGCTCAACACTGGGTGATCGCCCCCGGTCTCGCCCCGCCTTTCGGCTGGCACTACTGCGGCCCCCCGAACCCTGACGAGCTCCCCGCTCCGTGCTTGGTGATCGCCCCACCTCTCGGCTGGCATCTGGCCATGTCCCTGTCAACAGATCTCGAGCGACATCACCTCGTCGTCCCGTATCCCTCGCCGGAACGGGGAAAATCGGCACTCCCTCGGCTCGTGCCTCCGGACCACCCGGGATGCGCTGCACCCCCGGGAATCTACGTTCGATCACCTCCGCTGGCAAGTACAGCTGGCAGGCCCGGCGAAAATCCTCAACCCATCTCGACGCGCCCTGCTCTACCGCCAGCTGGTACTGGCCCAGCGCCACCTCGATGAACGACTCCCTACACGCTGCCCTCGCCAGGTCTCCCGCAAGCGACCTTGCTGGCAATAATCTCCTCTGGCCCGTCGCCTGCTCCACCTCTCTCTCCCCCTCTGTCATCTCATCATATATCTCCATCCTGGAATGGACAGAGCACAGATAAGGACACGGTCTTTATCGGTCGGAGAGCCTTGAGGAGCAGCTCTTCGTTAACGCTTCGATAGTCGCCTCGTACGACAAGCTGAAAGTAGCTGCGGCCCTATTCTCCTCCCGGGTGCCGCACGGGGATGGCGGCGCTAAGGGTCGGGTATCAAGACAGCCACACAATTGGAGCAATTATAGTGAGCAGTTTTCCTAGCATCTTTAACTGCTACCCCAATGCATGCCAAGTGATACCACTCCAGACATGTTTCGCACTGAATCATCATCTTCCCATCGTCGGGCTTCCTGCAGTGACAGTAGACGGCATCCGCTGCACTCTTCCTCTTAGCAGCCTTCAGTGCCTCCTGTAATAGCTCCGCATTGTCCTGCAGCCGAATTATCCATGCTGGTAGTTGTCTATCGCGACACAGCTTAATTCTGTCGTGATTCATTGTGAATACCACGTTTTTATGCTTTATGCGATACACTGCAGCTGTTATCTTTTCAAGGATTATTCCCGGTCCCTTCCAAGGTGGACGCAATTTCTTACCCTTCCCCTTCATTGCGCTGGTGTCCAGGATGTAAACTGGATCACCCACGGTATAGGATTTCTCCAAAACCTTCAGGTCATAATCCTTTTTCATCCTCTGTTGGGTGGTCTTCAGCTTTTCTCTAGCTGTCTGATGAGCTGACGTTATCGCCGTTTCTAGCTCGGACACATACTGGCCTGGCTGTATCAAGACACCTCTGTTCTTTTCGACTTCTGGAAACATTAGATCCACCGGCTGGTTCACCTCTCGCCCCAACATTAACATGTTTGGCGTGAACCCCGTGTCCCGATTTACTGACGATCGCAATGCGCCCGCCAACTGTGACAGGTGTCGGTCCCACTCATTCCGATTCTTAATATAACAGCGGATAGCATCCATCAGCGTCCGGTTATATCTTTCGACTTGGCCATTGGCAGACGGGCGGTAGGGCGTCGTTCGAGTCTTATGGATTTGTAATAACTCGCATACGGCGGCAAACAGTTGGCTTTCGAAGTTACTACCGCGGTCTGTATGGATTTGGAATGGATATCCGAACCTAGAGAAGAATTCTGTGATGGCTGCATGTGCCGTCACTTCCGCAGTTTGAGATGGAAGCGCAATGCATTCGACCCACTTGGAAAACTGGTCCACCATCATCAATATGTACTCATTGCCCTGACTCGTAGCAGGCAAAGGACCCATAAAATCCAGGTGAACTCGTTCCATAGGTGCTCCTGCCTGGAAGTTAGTTAGCGGAAACCTGGCATGTCTGTTCGGCTTCTTGTGGGCATTGCAAATGTCACAACTGAGAACGTATAATTTTACGGCTTTTGATAACCCGTACCATGAATATTTTTCCTTCACCTTCGCTGTGGTACGGTCGATTCCTTGATGGCCCGCTGATGGGATATCATGACATCCCCTCAAGACCTCCTCCTGCATTGATTTCGGCAAGACCAAGAGTAACTTCCCGTCCACGGTCTGTTTCCATATGACACCACCCTTTAGTCGGTATTGGTCCTTATTTATCCAATAGTACTTGGCCACTGGACTAGCCAGGGCCAGTTCATTACTAGGGGGAGTGACATTTCCTCTCAACCAACGGGATAATAATGACAAATCCAGGTCGGCCTCCTGGTCCTGTTTCACGTCTCCTGTTGCTGGCAGTGGGTTAGGTTGTAACTGACGAATCGCTGGTACTTCCGCCCCATAAATGGTCATGTGGCCTTCTCGGCCCACTATGTCCATCTGACTAATCCTGACGTCAATGTGCGTAGCCCCCTCTGGGTTAGTGGGATTCTCTAACTGCCGGGATACCGGATCATTGCCGGCCACTACCTCTATGGCCCGGCATTCCGGTAGGACCTTGCCCTTTTCCGGTAATGCAACGGCGTCATCCACATCTTCTGCGAACTGTGACCAATTTCTGTGCGCTCGCGTACAATATGGGCATCCACCACATGGTAACTGCTCTATGGCAAACCCCAGTTTGTAGTTCATGCACCTCTCCAGCTCATCGGGCCGTCTTGACAAAGCATCGGCGTTACCATGTTTCTTCCCAGGCCGATGTTCTATAACCATGTTGTATTGGCTTAATTCTTCTATCCACCTTGCTATTTGTCCCTGTGGATATTTGAAATTGAGCAGCCAAGTGAGGCTATTGTGATCTGTTCGAACGAGGAAAGAACGACCCAGCAGGTAGTGTCTAAATTGTCGCGTAAAGCGTATTACGGCCAGCAATTCCTTTCTTGTGGCACAGTAGTTCCTCTGCTCGGACGATAACGCCATACTACCATAGGCTACGACCTTTTCCTCTCCCTGTTGGACCTGAATCATCTCAGCGCCTATAGCGAAGTCCGACGAATCCGTATCCAATATAAAGGGGTCGTCTTTGTTTGGCAAAGCCAGCACCGGGGGTGAAGTTAGCGCCTTCTTGATTTCTTGGAAAGCTTCCTCCTGTTCCCTATCCCAGTGAAACTTCTTTTTTCCCGTAATTCCATACAGTGGCACCGCTAAACGTGCATACTCTTTAATAAATAGTCGGTGATAATTTACTAACCCGAGGAATTGTTCCACCTGCTTGGTGTTCTTGGGCGTCGGCCACTCCTGCACCGCCTTCAGATGTTCGTCTCCCAATTGCAACCCTTTGGGGCCAATTATTCTTCCCAGAAATTGCACCTGCACTTGGAATAGCTCACACTTGCGAGGTTTTAGCTTCAAACCATATTGACGGAACCGCTGAAATACCTTCTCTAGATTTTGCAGGTGCTCCAGAAAACATTTTCCCATAACCAGGATGTCATCCAGGAAAGCCAGGAGGATACTCCAATTCAGCCCCCTCAAGACCAAGTTCATAATTCTGCAGTACGTGGCCGGAGCATTACATAGTCCGAATCCCATCCGGACAAACTCGTACAAGCCGTACTTAGTTACAAAGGCAGTCTTTTTCTGATCCGATTCTTTTATTTTCACCTGCCAGTACGCTGAGTTGGCATCTAGCTTGCTGAACCAGTGATTCCCTGCCAACGTGTCCATACACTCTTCAACAAGTGGTAGCGGGTATACGTCCTTTATGGTGACATTGTTTAGGGACCTGTAATCGACGCACCAACGTACTTGCCCATCACGTTTACGAATCAACACGGGCGCTGCCGCCCAGTCCGATACAGAGGGTTGTATGACCTTAGCTTCTAGCATCTTGTCCAGGATGGCCTTTTCTTCATCCACGTAGCAAACTGGGGTCCTTCTCATCCTCTGCCTCACTGGTTTTGCATTACCTGTATCAACCGAGTGTTCGATTTCTGTAAAGTTCCCCAAGTCATAATCATTTGCTGCAAATACGTCTGTATAGCTCACCAGAAGCTCTTCTAATTGAAGCAATTCAGCATCCGTTAGGTTCGGCTGAGCTCCCGTGAGAATTGGTTGTAAATGGTCGGGGATCTCAGTTGTGGCTCCGTGCGCATCTACTGTTTCCTGTTCCTGCTCGAGTTTGATCCGAGCCTGACGGACTCTGTCTAAGCCCTCATTTACTGGTGCTACTAGTGTGACCCCATGTGCTTTTCCGACACATTGGCCTTCCTTCAATACCACATCCCACGAGGACAGATTCACTGCACATATCCGTATTTTGTGTGTCCCAGAACACAGTGTCCTGGGTATAATGGCGGGTAATTCCACATTGGGCTCCAGCATAAACATTGCATCCGTAGGACCCCGACATGGAATAAGTTTGACAGAATTGGATGGTATTATAGTTCTTTCTTGTACCATCACTCGCGATACAATGGGTTGGTCCTGGATGTGTTCAACCACCATAGGGACTTCTTCAACTCCAAATACAATCTTGGCCTCTGGCAAATTTATGCTGACTCCATGTCTGATCATAAAATCCAGGCCCATCAACATGTCATCCTCGATGGGAGCTACTATGACGTCCTCCTTGTACACGGTCTCACCCACCTTGATATCAAGTGGTCCCACTACCGTCCCTTGTATCTTCATCTTACGCCCAGCCGTCTGTAAAACGATCTTCTTTTTTACCGGCGGCTTTATGTCTAGTTTTTCCAAAATGCGATCCGATATTATTGATACTTGAGCTGCTGTATCTACTACAGCTCCCACTTGGAGGCAGTGATTAATAATTGCTTTGACTTTCACGGTCGATCCGGAGTGAAGTTGGTTGATTGTAATTATGTCTTCATCATCCCCGAGCTCATCTGTGTCTGTTTCGCTCATATTATCCACGTGCCCTTCCTCCCCTACACTATTGGCTTCAAAGAGAATATCTATTGCTTCCTCTAGCTGGGCATGGACGTCGGTGTGAACTGCAGAGTTGTCCTGCTTGCTTTCTTGTTGTTCCCCTTTGTGAACTATCGTATGTTTAATATCGGATTCATTCCTAGACTTATTGTCAGGATCCACCCTGTTTGCTTCTTCAATCACTTTTTTTAATTGGCCATGTGATTGGTGGTGGGTCGGGCCTTGGCCTAACAGTCCGACCCGCTGTCGTTTAAATCTTGTGTTTTCCCCTCCGGTGATTTCCACTGAGGGCAATCTGCTTTAAAATGCCCCTCTTTCCCACACTTGTAACAACAACCCCTGGTTGGTGATCTCGCTGGTGACCGTGACCTAACTGGCGACCTTGGCCTATTCACAGTGCTCACCACAGCCTGGAAACTGCTGACAAGCTTATCGATTTTTTCATCGATACTCTCCACTTTCCCCTCAAGCTTGTCCATTCTCTTGTGTACAGGTGATTCTTGTTGGAAGTGCACCTTTTTCTCCACATTTGGCTTATCTGGATCCCGCTGGAATGCTCGAGAAACAGAGTACGACTCCTCCTCCATGTACCCCTCCTCGTTAGAGGATGGCAACAGCATTGATCGTACATCGCGCCGTGGACGGTCGTTCATTATCTTGTCTGTATGCTGAAACCAGCGGACTTTGTCCAACGCATCTTCCATCGAACAGGGACGCTGATTAATAGCGTAGTGGCCTGCTCTCTTGTCTCTGCAGCCTTGACAAAACCTTAGAATCGCTTGTCGATATATATGACAGTCAGCGAGGTCGGGGTATGCACTCAGAGCTAGTGCCACAACCCGATCCGCCCAGTCTGCTAATGATTCTCCAGCCAATTGTGATGCGTAAGAGAAATACACCTGGGCTGATTCCGGAAGTTCCTTCATGTCGAACCGACTTTCCATTCTGGCTAGTATGTCAAAATAATCTATGTCCGGTTCCCGTTGTACAAGACGTGCAAAGTATTCACCGGCTTTGTCCTCCAGACACCAACACAGATTTGTTTTCCTCTCTTGGGAAGACCATTTCTGACTATCCGCAAACATGGAAAATTTCATAAGAAATGTTTTCCAGTTTTTCTTGCCATCATATACCACTGATTTTGGTAAATGTGCTTGTCGCTGGCGGTGTGACTGTGGCTCGTCACGGGGATACCCACTCCACTGTGCCTCCTCCACTGGTGGCCTCACTCTCGCATCAGTGTATAACTGGCGCGTATCTTTTCTTGGGGATCTAAACTCCTCCCGCCGTTCATTAAATTTGTCGGTATACCGCTCCTGCTTGATTTGCGGCCTATACCATTCGCCTGCCATTTCAGTCCACTGTTGACCTTGTGGTGGCTCACCGCCGTATGGTGGCATCATACCCCCCATACCTTGGCCTGAAAAACTATTCCATGACACTTGACCTCCCGGCTGCACGTCATGGTCTTCCCTATTCCACCTTCCAAAGCCCTTCTCATTTGAAGGCGGACCAGACAATTTGTTTGTCGCCATCTCCACTTTATCAACAAACTCCTGGAACTGTTGTTTGGGTTTCTTTCCAGAGTCCCCTTGTGCCTGCCCCCGCTCATTTGAACTGGACACACCTGGCTCCCCAAACATATAACTGGGCCCACGTTCATGGGAACTGGCCTTTACGTCCCTTTTCTCCACTTCCGGCGGACAGTCATCATTTCCGGTCCATGGCTGGAAGTCAATATGGGGCAATAATTCCTCTACACCCCGCACTTGCAATTGCATGAACATGTCTGGAGTGATGTTTCCCCTGGTTTGCCTCATTGCGACCAATTGGTCTGTTGTCTTTCTGCCCACCCCTCTTAAACAGTTAATATCCCTTGGGGAGCAGAAGTTTATTCTCAATTGGTTGCTACTGTTGTATGACTGTCTTGAATCCATGATTGGTGGGGATAAGAAACTTTAACAGAAATATTTTAAAAATATTGAAGTAGATTCTATATGTTAAATATAG
>JBEVXV010001278.1:0-11248 GCA_040505915.1 Sedimenticola sp.
TTTTGCCAACTTTTGACTTATATATGTGTATTTGGTTTCAACCCCCTATATACCCGACATGGAATCTCCAACCCCCCATTCTCACATTCAGACCGATCTATTTGCCAGAAAATCAAGTTCCGACCGATCTCCATTCAAACAGGGGATGATTTAGTTTACTTAAATAAGGATTTGCAAATAGCGCAGATCTTGATGAGACGGCTCGTATGAGCCGGCTCATCTGGATATACACTGTTTGCAAACCCCGGTCTATAAAGCGGCCGCTAGGGTTGAAAGGGTTTTGCCAACTTTTGACTTATATAGGTTTATTTAGTTTTGATTGGAACTCGAACTATTTAATAATCGCATTTCTTAAAGCAATTCGCCAACTTTCGACCTCATTTGACTTATAGTCAACTATTTTTTTTTTTTTTTTTTACCTGGCACGGAACGCCGTTGACGCGTATCTCCAGCACGAAGTCTGCGCTGACAATGTCACACGGTACGTCCGCAGCATCCTGTAGATGAATCGCCCGCAGCGCCGGCATCAGGTGGCGAGTCAACACAATGCGACCGCTCGCGTGAAACTCCTCGAACACGAGTATAACGGCATCTCGCACCACCGTAGTTGCTACATAAACGGTAGGTCCACTCCACGGGCACGTTAATAAGTCCTGATCCTGAACGCACGTGACGGAATCTATGACTGCCGGCGGGTAAACTCCCGAGACTAGCGCGAACAAAGAAAACAATAGCACCGCCATTTTGTTCCGATAGGGCTATGATATACGCCGCACCGCGGAAGGACTAAAACACGAAAAGGATTATCCGATGCGATGTCGCTAGGTAACGGTGTGCATGCAACCGTCGATGATTTACTGAGGGTAGTTTCAATGATGTGGCCAAATATTAGTTCCCCGATGACAAATGGATCGTTTTATGATTTTCCCTTATTTACGCATACTTTAACCAGCCTAGTGTCGCTTGTTTGAAGAAAGTTCTAATTATATTAGAACGAAAGTCTGCAATACGAAAACCGTGCTAAATCTGATATAGTGATTTCCGCTACACAGGCTACCGCTTTTTGAGACATACTGTAGTAGTACCTACTGTAGAAGTTATAACTTCTCAAATTTCTCGTAAATGGCGTATCAACTAAATATCCGTATTAAGGCATACGTCGCACTCCAAACCTAACAATTAATTAAACAGATAACTGCGCTGTTTCCCGTCGATGAAACGTGTATAAATATGACGGTCTATTCTAGTTCTCGGCATATACGTTTTTGTTTCCATATAGAAATGAATTACAAATATACCAGCGACGGCAGACTGACGAAATGCGTGTTAAAAATAGGCTCAAACATGAGCCGTCTCATCAAGATCTGCACTATTTGCAAGTCCTTATTTAAGTAAACTAAATCACCCACTGTTTGAATGGGGAACCGGTCGGAACTTGATTTTCTGACAAATAGATTGGTATGAACGCGAGAATGTGAAGATTCCATGTCAGGTATATAGGGTTGAAAGGGTTATGGACCGTCGAGATCTTACTGTAATTCTTCTTAAATACTGTACGATTATGATTTTCTCGATCCGAACGTTACGCGGACACGCGGTGAACCGCATCGCGAGAAAATCAACTAATTGGCGCATGCGCAAACTGATCCGGGTCGATGTTGTGGCGAAATTCTGTTGCAGGAACCCGGATCAGACTGCGCATGCGCCAATTAGTTGGTTTTCTCGCGATGAGACTCACGCATTCGAGTGAAGTGTTTTAATAGCCCCCCTACATTTCTATTTATGGTTACAGATTCAAGAAGAGCAGCACAAGAAACGAAGAGAAATGGGCGACTATGCGTCGAAGGTAAGGGGCTTCATATATCTCGTAACGTAATCGTCGGTAGACGCTGATCAAACTGTACGAATGATCAGGGGCTACGCTGATCGAAATAAAGTACATATTGTCGGGATTCAAATTTGTAGAACCGTTCAAAGATGGCGATTCATTATTTGCTATACAGTACCGCCCGTTTATAGAGCGTTATTCGTTACGCAGTATTCCCTTCTCGACTGTCCGTCCGTCCGTTTATATTACTAAACGAATCAACTCTGAGATATATCGTAGTATCAATGAAACGCTATATTTTCTAGTAAACGACGTCGAAAGTCGGCGAAATTTACATCTAGCGAGATTTAAATTTCGCCGACTTTCGACTTCGTTTTACGAATATATTAACTTCCACCCCTTCAGCCCGTAATATATATCATTTACAGCGCAAATCGGGCAACAACGGCGAGGACGCCGATGATGAGTCCTCCGGCGATGACACTCGCAAGGTAAATATATATATATATAAAAAAAAATAAAAAAATGCCGCCATCGCCGCGGGAGGGGTATTTTAACACCCCGCCCCACCCCCCTCGCTGCGAGAGGGGTGGGAGGGCTCGCTGCGGGAGCCCACCACACCCCTCCCGCCCCTCGCTGCGGGAAGGAGGGGTGGTGAGGTATTTATTATAATATTTTTTTTTTCTTCCTTTTAATAGGGGATGATGAAGAAGCGCAAGCCTGCGGGTAATAACGAGCCCGCATCAACCAGCACGAAGTAGCGTCACCCGGATCCTCAAGTGTACCCGACAGATGAAGAAGCGCAAGCCTGCGGGTAATAACGAGCCCGCATCAACCAGCACGAAGTAGCGTCACCCGGATCCTCAAGTGTACCCGACATGGAGACGTTGAAAACTTTAGCTATGAAAAAACTGTACAAGGTCGACGTAGAAAGGCCGTCATTCGCTAGAAATTCTCTAGTTCAAATGCCGACTCATTTACTTATATAATTTGATGGCATTGTATATGATGAATTATGGAAAAACTTCGGCGATGGCGCGTGTTTCGATATGATGAACTTGACCGAAGAGATTATTAATCAACGACGATGTCGTAAACTTCGAAATTGTCAAGAAATAGCCGCAAGCGGCATTATCAGGCAATGCGGGTTTATGTCCAGAAACGAGATTTATTCTTATTTATGCGACATCCCGATCGAGAATTTATTATATTTAAGGAGACTATTTTACGGCGGGAATTGGAGGTTTATAATTATGTCAATAATTAGGCAAATTTATTTCGAACGCATTTTCGGTAGATAGGTTTCGGTATATATTTCGGTCAAGTTTATCACGTCGAAAAAGGCGCCATCACCGTGCCATACTTCTTTCAAAACAGAACGCATAAAGTCCGTATAGTTAATATTTTAATAATGATTACAAGTACATTTTTTGATACGCGCGCCTCGTCGACTTTTAGTAAAATTAATTTGAAAAGTCGACGGAGCGCGCGCATCTACACTGTATGCCATAAATAAATCAGCAAGAATTGTTTTACACGATTGATACCGTTTCGGATAGACAAGTTGATCGCCGAATAGCGATCGGATTGTCGCATCCGGAAGAGTGCTACTCGTTTCATGCGAGGTACCATTAAAAAAATAAAAATTATCATCGAGAGTATATATGTCTCGATCACGCATTCGAATCGTTTCATTTGAGACGATTCGAATGAGTGGTCGCGACATATGCTCTAACTAGGTATAAAATGCTACGGCATTTCTGATATGTAGAAATTTAAAACAGTTTAGTTAAGAATTGTGATTAATACGCTTCAGGTAGACAAGTTGATCGCCGAATAGCGACCAGATTGCCTCATCCGGAAGAGTACTCGTGCGCCTTACATTTTAAAATATATTTCCATCGAGAGTATATGTCGTAGCCACTCATTCGAACCGTCTCATTTGAGACGATTCGAATGGTGGCCGCGACATATAACACAAGAAAATGCAGAAATTCGAACGATGGGCGTAATATATATACTATAAATAAACCTGCAAGAACAACTATCGTATTGTTTTCTTCTTTTTACACGATTAATACAGGTTGATCGCTAAATAACGATCAGATTGTCGGGCATATATAGTAAAGACGCATATCGGTAAATACAAGTCTCGTCGCGATCACTCATTTGAACCGTCTCAAATGAGGCGATTCAAACGAGTGGTCGCAACGTAGGCTTTAAAAATAACACAAGAAAACTAGTTTGAATTGCGCGTACACCGCTCATTTGAATCGTCTCAAATGAGACGATTCAAATGAGTGACTGTTACATTTTCTTCAAGAATGAATATCGTCTCTATAAATATCCGACTATCATCTTCAGCGAACGTACTTATGCGACTGTGACCATAGGCTAGAGTGTGTATGCCATCTTGCGAGATATATCGGTAAATACAAGTCTCGTCATCGATTTAGTCACCTTCAGTGAACGTGCTTATGCGATGGTGACCATAGGCTAAAGTGTGTATGCCATCTTGCAAGATATACCTCTTATCGTCAAACGGAGACAATCCTAACTTATTAAGGTGATAAATTCCCAATTCGTGGCATTTACTTCTAATCAGAGTCATGTCAGTTCTCTTCACAGTCGAGTTGATCAGACATTCTTTATAATGATTGTATCGCAGATCGGCGTTAATTGTCGCTTTGGCAACCCCTTTTGCAACTCGTTTCTCTTCATTCTCATACGTGAAAGCGTACATTTTGGACTTTAAACCGACAAAACTCTTTATCGGCACCCCGCAAGTCTCGTCTTTAAAAGTGCCAATAACCTTTTTATTTGTTTCATCAAACAAAAAATGATCGTTAGGATAATTAGATAAGTCTAGCCGATGCTTGTAGTTCAACATGTCTTTATAAACATCGGGTGTTTCTATTTCGTATGTTAAACTATCTGTGTCAGTAAATAGTAACCTGGCATTTTCGCCGTACATTCTCTTAATACAGTTGTAATGATAATCGTACATTACCATCTTAGACAAATCTAAAATTGCTTGCCCGACAAATATAGGTCTGTTAAGTAAAACGTTAGCCCGTTTGTGTTCAACGCCGACCAACTCGTCATTAAAACGTTTTAATGAGCTAAATGAGGATTTGGCGACGCGCTTCTTAAGTTTTTGAGTTGTATGCACTAAATGTATGTCGCGACGTAATCGCAGATTTTCCATGGTTTTACCGAACACGGAATTATTCATAAGTTTGAAAAAGTTTTTAGTAAAATCATCTCGCGCCGCTTTCCGCTTACTAGTATTAAAGTCTATATAAGTTTTCAACCACGGTGACTGCTTGAATTTAATTATTTTATGAATTTTGCCCAACTCCATGCCCAAATTAAGATAGAGTCGCAACGTTCTAAAATGGACTATGTAACTATGTTTATCATTTAATGTTGGAATTCATTTGGTTGACTTTGTTGAACTAAATAGGTGCGGTTCTCTTAAGAGCGTTTTATTGTAAGTAGACAACATGTCATACGATACATCAACGTGTTCCGGACATAAGGGGTAATCGTTATGATCATTATGCAACTCGGGAGGATATTTTAAGTCTGCTTCTATGATGTATCCGTATTCGCCTTCTTCCGGCGCGTTTGCAATATCGAATTCTTCTATTTCCGCGGTAGTCGCCCATTGCATTTCGCCGGTGGGTAAATACATGCTCACACTTTTTCCGTACAAGTTCGTGCAGTCTTGGTACAGAATGAACTTATTAGCCTCACCGTTGTCATATTCGTCGGGGATATATTTGTTATTGCTTCGGGCGAACCGTTTCGATATCATGGAAACGCCCCCTCTAACGGCCTTTTCGAAGAATAAATACATAGTAGGATCGCTTAATAGCGTCAAACAACATTTTGTCATTTTCAGAGAAGCCGCCCACGACAGACCCGGGCTCGTTAGAAACCAACAAGCATCTAGATCGTAATATTCGAAACAAGTGTCTCTAAATCGTTCAAAACAATCAGCTAGTAGTAATACGTCAGTTCTCAAATATAAGTCGTGGTATTCGCCGAAAGTGTTCATCCCGAACGCGTTCCAAACTGTCTGAGCATGTTGGTAATCTTTGTCAGAAATGTTACTTTTACGCAACTGATTATAGAATGCCTCTCGCGCGGGAAGAGATGTTTCGTCAAACCTCTGCGAACTATCGCAATAGTTGTAGGGGTATACATTTTTTCTGAGTAATAGTTCAGCTTCTGAAATATCAGTAAACTCTTTTCGAAAGTGTTTAAAGTGATCCAAACCGTCCATTGCTAAATTACTAACCAGATTTTCTAATGACGCGTTCACGAACTGATATGTATCAATAAATCTTAACCTGCCTAAACTAAAGGAAACATACTTCTCCATATTATTAGGTATGCAGTTTATATTCAGGTGTTTAAACTTACCTATCGCCTGACATATTATGTGCCCGTCAAAATTTCGCAAATTGTGTAGCAAAATTGGGAGAAATTTGGGCTGCTTATATTTTAAGTTACAATCGGCGTGAGCGGCGCCTCGAAATCTGCCGGTAAGATGGCAATGATCTCTTACTTTAATATGCGCTTTCTTAAAGTACTTTTGACATACGTGACACTTCCTCGATGCATTGAATAACCGTTCATCCTCGTTAGACATATTTAACGGTTTGGGGTTCTTATATATGTTTTTAATACGTTCTTCTTCAACAAGCATACACTCGATGAACTTTTCGGAGGCATTTTCTCCTCTGAAAATGACGGTAGGTCTAGAAAATTCTTCGTTCGCGCAGACGACTTTATAACCGAAACTGTTAGGCTCCAAATTGGTGATTTTTGTTGTACTAGATTGATCGGAGTCCGGAACACACGTATCTACCGGCTGACAGTATGTCTCAAAGTCTGCATATATTACAAATCCTATACGCAATTGCTTCCAGTATTCTTTAAATTTTAATTTATCGTTCTTACCCTCTTCCGGAAATGTAGTGTGTTGACATTCGTGGTTTTCGCAATATTGCAGGTGTTTAGTTAATACTCTAGCACTCGTAAATCCCTGTAAGCAAAACCGACAGTATCGATATGCTCTACTGTTACCTTTTGTGTGACAGAGGAATCTATTTAAATTTTTGATGCAGCAATAGTGACCTTTCTCGCCCCTTTTCATGTATAATAAATCGACCCTATTTACACATGCTTTTAGCCGCGTCATATAAATTGGGAATGCGACACCTTTTTCAAAACCGAAAACATTTATGGATATATTGTTCTGGTTTTCGAACTTACGGAAGGTTTTATCGCACGCCGAGACGGGTAAATTAATTCCGGTCATATTTATATTAGTTTCATATCTCTTGTAATTGTTAACTCTTTGCGGGTTATGACGAGCGGGGTGTAGGGCTGCCAAAACCGACCAAATACAACATTTTGTATCTTTGTTTTTTATATTAACTACCCCTTTACATTTTCGAATATTTCGAGGCATTTCGAAATAACTGGAACCTCTGAATGGGGAATATTTCACCGTGTTAATTTCCATTTTCGTCACATTTTTAAGCTTCCAACCAGACCCTCGTCTGAGGAATTCGTCGAAAGACTTAAACTGCTTTTGATAAGCTTCATTAAGCATGTGGTCCGCGTTATCGTCATCCGGTAACAAGAGAATTTTCGTATTACTTCTAAAGAATGTGTCAACGGTTTCCTGTATGCCCTCCTCACTTTCACGCAGTAGTTGCGTATGAACAGTCATATACCATTTGATGCTATTAAGTTTTCTGCACTGATTACTCAAATGGTTAATTACTTGTTGTTTAATGTTAATAAAGAATGGTAGAAGATCGTACTTCTCTTCTTTAATAGGATATATGCGGTGAATGTTCACAAGACCCTCCAGCGCAGTATCGTCGTTGCTGGAATGTTGCTGTATATTCCCGCCGGCCCGCGAAGTAGAATTTCTGTTAACATCCGGTAACGGGTGATTGTCGTTGACGTGATTAAATAGAGTGAGATAGTCGGCAAATGATTCCTGACAGTGGTTGCAGTTGTAGGAGAGTTGGCAGTGTTTGTAGCCGCAGAAATGTCCTCTTCTGTGCTGCGTCATATCGTGATTTGTAGGGAATGCGTTATTACATACATCGCACTTAACATCCGCAGACACGATCTCCGCGGCCGTGGCAGCCTTTCCACGCTGCTGATCTCTAACAGCGAGATCATGACGAGAGGTGCGTTGATTATCCGCTCGAGTATGGCGACGCTGATGACGTTTGAGGTTGTCCAAACGATTGAACGAATCTTTACAAGTTTCACAATTAAACTTCGCTGTATGCGATTTAATATGCCTTTTGTAGCTGTCTCTAATCGTAAACGTGGACTGACAAATTTTACATTTAAACGTAGTTGTCGCCTTCAACTTCTTACCATTGTCGGATAAGTCCGGCTTCCGTTTCCGCTTATTATCCCCGCTTTCGGCATCCATTATTTGCTAGTACACTAAACACGGAACGGTAACCAATTTGTGTTATTCTTCGTCGGTATTTTATTTTTATACGGGGCGTCAGGTCCTATCCTATTGGTTCGCTTCTTCCGCCTATCGCGATTAGTCCGGCTATAGAAGTCTGTCGGTTTCATTTTAACTACGTCATTGTTACGGGGTTCGCTAAACTCTGAACGGTTAGTCGTTTTCTCACCTAGACTCGCGGCATTATCCAATCGGTCACTGTCAGCGTCCATGCCAGCCCCGTCTATAGCGGCGTCATTGACCTTCGAGGGTTGCTCGGTATTCATTTTATGCTGTTTCTCAACTACCGCGTTCTTCAATTCCATCAGGCTGTCGTATTTTCTCTTCGGGATTAAGATCAGCTCCCGACTCATGATTCAAGTAGACTTCAATTATTATGGATATATAGTTTTGAATATTAATTAGTCTTCTTTTTCTTTCGATCCTACTCAGCGAACGAACAGTCACCTTTCTAAGCTGGCCTTTATATCGCTTTAATTTATCCTTCATCGCGCCGCTTAAGGGTATATTCCCGTGTAATATATTATAAATAATTTCCGTCAACAACCTCAGCTGTGTAACTGATAACGAGCGTAGAATGATGATCTTTTGACATTTACTAGCGCGTTTCAAAAAATCCAAAAATATTTTATTTTCGTTAGATAATTTCATTTTGGATCTAAAAACACTGACGTATCCTCACCCGGCAGAATCCTACTACGTAATTGATATTGTTTGTTTGAATGCGTATTTAAATCAATTAACAAGTAGCCGAAGGGAACAGATGTCGCCACCTTATAGGCTGACAACAGATAATTCACATTGCCGGGAAATACCTGCCTACCAAAATGCTGTATCTGTTGTTTATCTCTATTGTTGGCGAATAGAATAAAATATTTTGTATTCAAGCTAACGGTTCTCGTTACTTTACCCTTTTGAAATAGATTGTGTACTAAATATATGACCGTGACATTGTAGTTATGGGAATATACGCAAAATATATTTTGAACGAACTGACTGTCCGCCATTTCCCTCATTAAGTCATCAAACACGCAAATGACGTTGGATTTGTCTGGAAAGACATACTCCTTAAATTCCTCTTCAGACGGTAAGTTTTGGTGAAATGATATATTAGGAATTGTTCGCTCCATTTCGTCATATATTTGTTGCCAAACACTATAACAATACAATATTCTCTTCGGTTGTTGCTTAAACATCCCCTCCGCATTTTGCAATAGTCGCATGGTGAAATACGTCTTTCCAGAATTACTCGGCGCACATATGTTAATAGTTGTTGGTGTTTCAAACTTAACTAGCGATTCAGACTCCCACCAAGACATGTCCGCGCGTTATAAGGTATACAGCAGCACTATTCAGTCGAATGACTGGTGATCATATTTAATATTTGAGTCACGTTACGACAAAATCAGTCTTAGTAACATGCAATCAGTACAGGTTTTTGTTATTCAGTGTATGGTCCGATTCTAAACTATCGAAGGTTAAACAAAACAAAATACACGCACGCACGCACGCACGTACATAATATATACATGTATATGTATTAGAAACAGTAAGGGAAGCGCGTTGATATAAATTGTGAGACATATACATCGTTGACTAGGTAATTATCGGAAAATTTATTTACAATGTCTGACATGCTAATACCTCGACAGCGATGAAGTAGATAATACACGCAGTAATGTCCGCACACTATTGATGATTCGTCCTGTAATTGTCTGACATTGTACACGCATGCATTTGATTGTTTTCGCATAAATGTCTCAAAACTGGGTGACAGTGATGCTGCGGCGTTTCCGAAAGAATCGAAGAATTCTATACTACCGTCAGGTAGGGAAACAATCGCTATCCAATGTTCGCCGGATCTATATCGAGGCTGCGTATTGCATATAAGGAACCGCTCCTCGCCAAACTCAAACTTTATTTTCTTAATCTGATCCAAGGAGAATACGCCAATCGCTCGTTCTCGCAGGACGTAGTCGCAGTTAATAACGCAAGTTAACTGATTAGAATTCATCCTAAGACTATATCCCTTGCTTGATTGATCTCGAAATATCCGGGGTACTCTGAATAAATGACGCAGGTGGCCGTCTCTGGTAAACTTTTAGAGAACTGCACATCGAGTCTAACATTCCCTTGTTTTAATAAAGTGAGGTATCCACCCTCATCAAATAATGGTTCTAACTGAAAAGCAAACAGAGCGTATCCACCATTTATATCGTTTCTATTCAACTGGTTGCCTGCGTCATTCATCCACTTTCCCGAACATTCCAACATGGATGTAAACACATTTATACAATTGGAACCCTCATTGTCGTTAAAATTGAGCTTGATCGGGTTTCCGCCAACCGGAATTCCGTCTACCGAGAGAACAATTTGATTAATATCGTAGGATTTGAAATTAAATGGATTCAAAGTATATGAGCCCGCCACGGCGTGACTGGAAACGAAGCCGACAACGGCTTTATTCGGCCTCAGCCCCTGAAATATGTTATCTAAAGTAACATTCACCTGGCCCTTAGCAAGTGCGAACATTTTTACTTCCGTTTTTGTAAACGGGTACTTTGCATTCACAGTTTTCAATATTTCTGAATGTCCGTAAATAACTGCGGGGTTCAATTGAATTTTACATATTCTCAGTACTATATCTTCTATGTCAATGATATACTTCGACTCGTCTTCAACCGCCATCAGTAAGAATTCTGGTCTGCTTCTGTAAAATTTCAGCGTTACTCCGATCTGGTTCAAGAGATATCTGTCTAGTTTACAAAGATCGTGATATATAGGTCCAACCATCTCCACTGATTTGCTTAGATCAAAATATTTGCCTCGTAAATGTAAACCTTTATTTAATCCTGATTTGCTGTCGGTTATGTCCATTTTATAGGCCGTATCCTTCATCCATA
>JBEVXV010001278.1:11348-13907 GCA_040505915.1 Sedimenticola sp.
GTCTACTTGTTTGATCTTGGCTTTGACGTACAGCTGACTTTTCCTAAAGTCAATGTATTCCATTCCACTCTGTCCAGAAATGACAAACTCTATTGGTCCGTTTCTTGTGATCTGCGTTATAGGCCTAATCTCCGAATAATAGATGTTCTGTACCGCAGTTTGGGTAGGTTGTATGTCAAACAAAGAAAGCTGACTGGGCTGAGCTTCTTTAAATCCGTTCTTTGTTAAGTATGCCATAATGGCTAAGTGAATATGTCACTGACGATTTTCTTCACTGTTTTCACTTTTTTTTTATTTTTCCTTACGGCTTTCTTTTTTGACTTCCTTTTATTCTTCTTTATTTTTTTAGCAGCTTTCCCCGTCGACTTACTCCTTCCGCGAATTTTATCTCGAATGATATTTTGTTTAACTTTCTTCTTTTTATTCCTGCGTTTACGAATAGTGGTAATGTTAGATCGTTTCATTTCGCTTCTGGCGCGTTCAGTATCTTGCTGGGCGGGGGATACCATTTCCACTTTTACTTCCGGTCTGTCAGTGTCGGATGCGGCGTGCTCATCAATAGGTACCATAAAGTTGTTCGTTGTTCCGGATATAGACCCGCCTCTTTGATTTACACCGCTGCTGATGGCGTCTGCGTACGAATTATGTGTCTTTTTCGCTACTGCGCCGTAATATCTTATCCACTTCTGAATGTTAGGAACGTAAATAGTTTGCGAATTCATTATATCAATACACGAACGGGTATGCTCGGAAATGAAGTGTTACCGTCACTGTCGCTTTGAGAAATGAGGCGGCAATGTTCCGTTCATCATTTATATAAAATTCAATGTCACTTATTTCCGTTTTATTGACTGTCTGATACTGTAACACGTGAAATTCCTGACTCCATTTGCCTGAAATACTGGGCATTACTTTCCTCAACAGTTGACATTGTTCGCCATTCACCGAGGTTTCGCCGCAAATGTTAGAATACACGTATAACTGTTCGCTGTCCTTCAAATCTTGATCATTCAACGATATATCTAATAACGCGATTTTCCACAACCCGGCAAACGTTTTCGCTGATAGTAATTTCACTTTAAAATGGTGCGGTTTGTTGTCTGGATAATATTCCGTGCTGGTGTTACTGGAAAGTATCATGTAATAACTCATTGTTGCGCTTCGTTGACAGTCGATTCAGCAATGTCCTCCTCACTGATCCACATATTATATTTATCTGGCCATCCCTCAAATTTTACCAACCATTCTATTTTACCGTCGCGTTTCCTTTTCCTAACCTTTCTTTCAATAAACCATAGCGAGTCTTCCTCTTTTGCCACCTTCTGAAGTTCCTCCTCGTAGAAATTACCTTTAACGATCTCGTCTTTGAAGTCTTTCAATTTGTATAGAGGAATTCCCTGTATTAAGAATCGACTTCTAATTTTGAAAATCTCTGCTGACCAGTGTTCTTGATATGAGCGTGTGAAGACATTTTTCAGGTGCGAAATTCTCACCATGGCATCCTTTTGATACTTAAACTTAGCGTCGTATGTTCGTTTATATGTAGTTGTTCTTGATTGAGGCTTTAAATACATGAATGCCCATAGGTCAGCCTCATTTGATGTATTCACATCCTTAGGCGCAGTGTAGTTCAATGACCTGTGAGGAGTGGAGTTGTACGTTTTTACTACGTCTTGCAGAACATCCACGTATTTATAAGTTCTGTTTTTTGTGAAATATCGAAACAATATATTTTTTATTGTCTTTATTACTCTCTCGGCGTAACCGGCTTTCGTCTCGTTCAGTGAGACGTGATGATAAATACTCAGATTTTTGAAAAACTGTTTCATCCATCGATTAGAAAATTCGGATCCGCCATCGGTCCTAATCTTTAGCGGCTTATTTGCATTTTTAAATATTTCTTTAAAACCGGCTATAACCGATTTTCCTGTTTTATCCCTCAAGGTCGCTATCCACAGATGACGAGAGAAAACATCAATTACTATTAGAAGAAATCTAATCGAGTCGTTGTCTTTCGAAATAGATGACATGTCCGCTAAATCGGCATCGTATTGTTCAAACTGGCCAGACACAATCACTCTAGGTCTTTTAAATTTTCGTTTTACTTCTCTCTGAAGGGTGTAATTGTCTTGGCTTTCCAACCATTGTTTTATCTTATTTAGTCCTATATTGTAACCTCTCGACTTCAACACGGCGCGTATCTTGTTGGATCCAGCATATGCTCCCGGTTCTGATAAGGAATAATACACGCGCTTAATAGTTTCATTCTGATTCATTATAATATATTTGTTCTTTGGCTTATTCTGAGCATTGTTAATGTCATGTTAAACATGGTTTCTTTCCACTCGCCGCACTCTTTTTCGGTGAGAATGTTGTCGCAAATTTGCGAACTAATTTTATAGCAGCAAGCTTCAGACGGTGTATGCTTGTTAACCTCGGTAATCCATAAGCGCGCAACATCGTATTCATCTACACTATCATATGCGCCGTCAAAATATACCGACAGTTTTTCCTTTAAGTTCAAATGTATAAATTTGCATTCGCGTACCTGCGTCGATA
>JBEVXV010001279.1:0-6102 GCA_040505915.1 Sedimenticola sp.
AAAATACAGCACACCATTACGATGATTAACTTTATTTGTTTCATAATATACTTTCAGAACGACCAAATCATACTTACCTGGTACAGGAGAAACCTTCTTTCTCTGCATCAGAGCGTTTTCGCGTACCTTCTCTCGCGCGAGGCACCTCGTGCCTTTTGCTTGCTGTGACCCCAGGGCTACTACCCCCGGGTTTTGATGATGTCATCATATGTAGTGCGGAAGTTACCGGCCTTGCCGATGAACTCTATTAATCGTCAGAAGATGGACAGGACCGTGACGTTCACCTGCCTGGATCGTGGATACCCGCAACCAGTTGACATTCTCAGCGTACTCGAGAAGAGCGACATACCTCCGGCAGAGATCTTCTCCCTGTGCAAGACTTCACCAAACGAAGGTAACTTTTCTGTTGCATTTAAGTCTTTGGAGGTTGCAACTGCTTTCGCCGGGTTAGGAGTCGTGTGTGATGACCGTTACAGGTTTCAGTTGTCGGCGCTGGGGAAGCAGATAGTCGTCCTCAGGCTGCATTGGTTACCCGATTACTATGGCAATTCGTACATTGAGAATTTGTTCTCCCAATATGGGAAGTTGATAGACATTTCCAGAGAGTGTAACACGTATAAGGGAGCGGACATTTATAATGGGGTCAGGAAGGTGGTCTTGGAGGTCGACGAGTGTGGCAGAAAGTCCATCCCACACTTGTTAGAGTTTGCCTGTGGGCAGAAAGTTTTAGTGACGATGGCTGGTAGACCTCCTCTCTGCCTGAAGTGTAGGGAGGTTGGCCATGTTAGGCGTTCGTGTCCTGGCTACCCTGTACATTCTTTTTCGAAGGCAGTTCAGTTGCAGCCTCCTTCTACTGCGGAACAGCGACCGAGCGATGTCCCTGACCCGACGTTACTTCCGGTCCCGACGCCAGTCCCGGCACCGACGTCACTTCCGGTCCTGGCTCCAGTCCCGGCCCCCGGTACAGTTCCGGTCCCTACTCCAGTTCCTGCGGCCGTCCCGGATCCAACGTTGCCACCTCCGCCTTCGTCGGCTTCGCTCCAGTCGGTGGTCATTTCGCCACCGCTCCCTCCGCCTCCTTCAGATGCAGAGGATGAGGTTATGTCGCCGATGGAGAATACCGTCTCACAAGGTAAAAAGAGAGGGCGAGACACGGATTTCATTACACCGAATCGTGTGGCCAAAAAAGCGCCTGCTCCTGAATCTGATGACATTCAGTCCTCCAACATGTTCGCGGCCCTGTTCCCATTGGAGGCCGGTATGGACTCTGATGGGGGTGAGGCCGTGCTCGTGATGGATCTCCCCAATGTGGAATAGTGCTTTTCTGGCAATTATGACCATTGACACTCATTATGGACTATGATTTTTGATAATGGCTTGGCTAACGTTACACTTGGTTGGTAAACGAACTATGCAATCTACATGGACTACGAGAATGAACATCGGATCTATCAGTATTGACCCATGTGGGTGATATACTGCTTTTCTTTTCTTTATGATTATTTGTGGTATGCCTTTGGCTGCACTTCATGTATTCAGCATTAAGCTCCACATTTACACTTTATTGTACCCTTGATCCTTGACTATATACTGCATTCTCAGCCTGTCAGATACTCTGAAATAGAAATAAACAAAGATAAATAGTTGATCATATAAGCATGTAGAGTTTAAGTGCATGCCTGGTATGAAAATTTCCAGTATTAATATTAATGGAATGAGATCCAAAGGCAAGCATTTTTCTATTAAGGACTTTGTACACCAACATAATATTGATATATTGCTCGTGCAAGAGACATTTATTGATAACTTTTATGTTAGCAAACAGATTAATAGGTTTTTTAATATTGATAAATTTTGTGTATGGGGATATGGAAATAATAACTCATGTGGTGTAGCCATCATGGTATTTAACAAAAATATTAAAATTGAAAAATTCCACACAGACCTTGATGGAAGATTAGCATATATTGATTTTTCCCTTGAGAACTTTGACAATTATAGACTTATAAATATATATGCCCCAAATGTACCTGGTGACAGGAGAGAATATTTTGATTTATTGGTACCTCATTTGACTTGTGCTAAGAATTTAATAATAGCAGGAGACTTTAATTTTGTTATGGACACTAATTTAGATAAAATTGGTGGAAATGCTAATAAAGGCATGCTTACATCTAAATTATTCAAAAATATTATAAAGACTTTTTCCCTTGAAGATGCATTTAGAATACTATATCCTGATAAAAAGTCTGTTACATTTTCAAATAAATCAATTGCCACTAGACTCGACAGAGTTTATGTAGCTTCCAATTTAAGGAATGCTGTCGAGTCTTTTGATATAAATCCATGTTCGAAGTCTGATCATGACTTTATTACTTTGGAGTTAAAATCAGGTTCTGGAATATTATTTGGTAAACCATACTGGAAATTTAACGATTCACTTTTAGATGATGGAAAATTTCGAAGATTATTTAGATATTTTTGGCAAATAATAGGGAATACGGACGGACTGACATTAGACTGGTGGGATGAGATGAAGTTAAAAATTATGCAGTTTTCTCAGGATTTCAGCAAAAGTAAAAATAAAGCAATTTTCGGGGAAATAAAAGACCTTAAAACTAAATATAGAACATTAGATGTCAACGATGAGTCATACTTGCATACCCTTCATGAAATAAAAGATAATATTAGAATTTTAGAAAATAAAATACATAGAGGTGCCATTATTAGAAGCAAAGCTAACATATTGGACACCAATGAAAATCCAACAAAGTATTTTTTTCAACTAGAAGCATCCAAGGGGAAAAAGAAAACTATACAGAAAATTACTGATGAGGGAAAAACTACTTTTAGTAATTCTAAAGACATATTAAATGGCTTTCAGGCATTTTATAGAAATTTATATTCTGAAGAGGGTGTGGATGAGGATTTAAATAACATTTTCCTTGAAGGCTTGCCACAAGTCTCAGTTACTGACACTATGCTTTTAAGTAGTAGGATAACCAAAGATGAAATTTATTTTGCTCTCAAGGATATGCAAGCCGGGAAATCACCAGGGTGTGATGGCATTTCCCCTTCATTTTATGTAACTTTCTTTGACATATTTGGTCCAATTTTAGAAACAATGTATGGCCATGCATATAGTCAAGGTAAATTAACTTTAACGCAACGTAGCTCATACATCACTTTGATATGTAAGGATGAAAAGAATGCTGAAAATATGAAAAACTATCGACCAATATCTCTGCTAAACACAGATTATAAAATTCTATCAAAAGTTATTACAAACAGACTGAGCAAGATTTTACCAAAAATTATTAGTGTTGATCAGACTTGTTCTATTAAAGGCCGGTCAATTTTTGACAATCTGCACCTTCTTCGCAATGTTTGTGACTATATTGATCAAAAAGATCTTCAAGCTGCCTTTATTTGTCTTGACCAGGAGAAAGCATTTGATCGAGTATCCTGGTCATACATGTATTCCACTTTGCAAGCCTTTGGGTTTGATAATGATTCCATTAACTGGATAAAATTATTGTACACCGATATTAATTCATGTGTTATTGTTAACAACCATATATCATCTCCTTTTGACATTAGTAGAGGTGTGCGGCAGGGCTGTCCCCTGTCGCCCCTTCTGTATGTACTTTGTTTCGAACCCTTCGCTGTTAAAATACGAAAAGATGATTCTATTAAGGGCATTACAGTCCCGGGTAAAGGGTCAGATATCAAAATTTCAATGTACGCTGATGATAATACTGGAATATTGACTACAGACAAATCTATTAAGAAATATTTATACTGGGCAAAGCTTTTCGGCCGCATTTCGGGATCTAAAATTAATTATAATAAATCTAAAGGGATCTTTTTCGGGAAATGGAAGAACAGATCTGACCATCCTTTCGGCATTAGTTGGGCTAAAAATCATAAAATTTTCGGCTACCACTTTGGTCATGATAATACAGAAGATGATATATGGGCAAACCATCTTAGAAATATCAATAATACCTTACAACTGTGGAAGTCCAGGCTGCTGTCGATGAAAGGTAAGTCCACTGTTTTAAATTCGCTCTGCGTCAGTAAGTTGCTGTACTACGCAGCGGCTACATTGATCCCTAGCCACTATTCCACACTGCTGCAACGATATTTTTTTAACTTTATATGGAACTCCACTTATGAACCTGTGGCTAGGAAGACCCTATACATGCCTTTTAGAGATGGTGGCCTGAATGTACCGAACATAAAACTTAAATTAGAGGCCTTGTACATAAGTCATGTACAAAAATTAATAAATAATTACGATGCAACATGGACATATTTCGCCCGATATTGGGTTGGCATACAACTTAGGGAACATAACGCATCGTTGGCAAGCAATCTTATCCCCCACAGTGAGAGTGTCCCGCCCTTTTATGACAGATGTTTGTCAGCCTTTAAGAAGATCACTTCTATTAAACCGGACATAAATTTTAAGTCCAATTTTCCCTCCAAAATATTTTACATTATACTCTCATCTGATAGTAGAGAAGCCCCCAAAGTGGAGGGTATCTTTCCCACTGTTAACTTTTCTTCTTCATGGAACAATCTTCACGAGTCCTGTATAGATCCTGTTACAAGAGATACTATATGGAGAATATGTCATGATGTTATCTACGTGAATTATTACCTGTATAGAAAACATATTAGTAAATGTAGAACGTGTCCATTTTGTGGGAAGGTCGAGACCGTCAGGCACCTATTTATCGAATGTGCGGCGGTCTCCCCACTGAATAAAATCATATTGCGTCTGTTAGGAAGGTTAAGTAACAATTCAGTTAAATTTTCGGAACTCACCTTCAGATTTTTTAACTTACCTCCCCTCGAAAAGCATGCCAAGCATATTTCTTTAATATTACTTTCCGAATCTCGTTACGCTATCTGGAAATGCAGGAACATGAAAAAATATGATTCGAAAGCTATAACATCCTATGTAATTGTCTCCCTTTTTCTGAACAGATTGAAACTACGTATTTTGGCTGACTTTCGGCGTTTGGAAAACGGCAAATTTTTAGATTTTTGGCTTAAGAGCGGTATGTTTTGCAAATTTGAAAACGAAGAGATTGCCTTTCTACCAGACATATCTATTGAAACTTACTTTGCATACGTACCTGCAGACGGTTAATTTATTATTTTTGTATATCGAAATATATGTGGATACTTACCATGATACCTTCTCGTTTCAGACGGTACATACGTGTCCTCGGGACCTGGAAAAGAAAATCATATTGAAATTCGATTGATCTGTATATAGTAACAGTGTAGGTGCCTCGTCTTATCCATATATAACCAATTATCATATTGACTTCTATCGTGTCCTGTTGGTGGGGCTCCCGCTGCGCAGAGGGGATGCAACCCGAGGCATCGTCTCTGTGGTGTGGGGGTCCGTAAATATTGGACACCAAGTGCGCCATTTTATGGTGTCAACATATGGTGGACTTCCCGATGGGGGAGACCCTCATGTGCTGACCCATACTTATATTTACCTATACCAATTGCAAGACGAGTGTGCTTCTCTGTATGTACAACGTCCTTTGAGTACCCTTTTTTTTATGCAGTTTAGGTTTCATTGATTAGGCCATGCTCATTATTGTTGTTGTTGTTGTCATTGTCATTGTTGTTGTTTGTTAAGTAATAAGTAATATCCGCTTTCATTTTAGTGCCTCTTCATTACGTTTCATATTATGTTTGAGAGAACTGGTCCTACCCAGAGGCTCGCCATTGTAAGACAGAGTTTCTGTCGTGGCCGGCCTATACAGTATGTATTTCATGTCCCTTCTAGTAGTACTGGTTCTAACCAGGAAAAGCAGTTGCTGTAAACAGGTTAACTCTGTGTGCAACTGTCCCCAAGGTATTTTTTACATATTGTGATCCCTTAACGATTGGTACTCGAAGGCGTTGGCCGGCTGGGCTACTTACACCCCCCGGTTTTAAATTGTACATGTTTGGAAAATAAAATTTTATGAAGAACAAAACAGGCGGTGCTCCCAGGAAGAGACCCTTCCATTGCACTTCGGTTGGGTTGACGCCTGCGATTACCCCAAATGTGGGTAACTCGGGTACGCA
>JBEVXV010001280.1:0-4029 GCA_040505915.1 Sedimenticola sp.
TTATAATTAAACAACAATATAGTCGTTTGAACCAATCCTCAATGCAATTGCATATTTTGTTGGTCCTTTACATGTTTACATCATTCAAACAAAGTCACTTGCACCAATTTCTATTCTTTTCCTTCTTCTTCTTCTTGCTTGTATTAAACGTCGGGAATTGATTCATTTCCGGGTTTGTTGTTGGTGTTTTAAAACAAGCATGTGACGTACCAGATTTAGTGCGCAACTTTGTGCGCAGTTACTGTTTCCGGAACAGAAATAAAATTAAATCACTAATGGCGGATTCCGCCATTCTGTCAGCAAGGTCAAACACTGAAAGTTTCAAAAACACGAAAGATTCCATATAATATGGAAATAAGGAGTTGTATGGGTCTTGTGTCTTACACAACTGAAAATTATGGGCGAAATTGATAGCCGATAGCCTTATGGCCGTCCTAATCTGTTACGACAGAAAGCAATAAATCTCAACCAGGGATTTTCACGTATGTTCACAAAGTTCGAATTGCCGTACGACGCCAATGTTGTCGTTCTACTACTAACAACTAGCCAATCGAAGACTGCCTAATACTACGTGGCTTTAGGTCTGTTTAGCTCTCATGTGTATAATACACATGATGAAATCAGATTAAAGATACGACTTCTAGGACGTCTTCATCAGGCTTCAGATACAATAATGGATTCCCTTCCGGTACTCTATTTACGTAAAGGGCACGTTCAGTCGCAATGGTGCGCAATGGTGTGCAATGGTGCACAATTGCTACATTCCTCCCAGTTTTATGGATTCGAAGATCCTCCTATTTTGACGCCATTTCCCTCGGGACTGGTTGCATCCATAATGTTCCATCGCGTGACGTGGAACCCGGAAATGCCCAGTGATTTCATTTCGGAATACCATGGTCACTCTAGGGTCCCATTTGCATGTGACGCCGAACTTGACAATACCCAGTGTCCAAATAATGGCACACTGGTCATTCAATGTAGACTAATTAGCGTCAATAAGATATATATATATATAGCCTTCTTCCGTTCTAGACTGTATATTTTATGACAACGAGTATAGTCTCCAGACGAACTATTGACACCAGCCCAGCAAGACTTCACCAATGTAAACTGTGGAGGAATACCGTAGTTAATGTACTAGTAACATGGGTATGCAGGGGGAATCTGTGTCGATCAGTGGTATGTCTGCAGGCGCCCTCTGCAATGCCACCCTCTGTCCACTGGAGAGCCTGGCTACATTGCTAGTAAAATCGAAGTAAAAGCTGGAGAATGCTGTCTTCCACTTCTGCCGCCGTTGAATCTCGTCACTGAAACAGTGGAGATGAATACGCTATGTTGGAGGGCGATGCCGCTTTACTATTTCCAAAATAAACAGCGCCCCTAGTTGATGGTCGTCTTTAGACCCACTGAGGTGCTGAACCAAAGTGAACGGGGCCCACAAAGTCCTAGTACCTGGTCCAAGACTTCTTCCTGACGGGCCCATGTATTAGTTGGAGCCATGTGGTCCAAACCAATCTCACCCAGTGCCTGAATGGGTCTATCCGTTATGATTGAGGACCGCCGTTCCATTCTCGCTGGCCTAAACTGGTAGACCTGTTATGGATGAACCACCACTGCTCTAAGAAATCTTGGAGGCACAACACGTAAAAGAAGTCTATGAAACCGGTCAGGCTCACAAATTACAAGTACTCCCTTGACCACATTTACCGGCATCTGCATGAATTTAATCGGGACAGGACAGGGAGTCAAGGGTTACTTCCCAAGTTTGATGTAAAACCGATGCCCGGTGGCCCAGGTGGGAATTACGGGGAATAGTAGCCACTCTATACACGCAAGGTTTGTTTAGAACCACTCACGGTGGGATCATAATCGCTTATGAGCAGTCCCACTATGGTCCTAACTTGATGCGCCTGTATAGATATATGTAGTTCGCAACTGTACCCAACCTTGCTAGCAACGTTTGGGCCTTAGAACATTCTACTGAGGTAGACTGGTCCTCAGTCATTGGCTGTAGTCTGTCCTCCTCAATGGCCTCTGGGGTAGTCTCACTGCCATAGGCTACGCCTCTACGTGTGGGACTAGGTATCTTGAAACCAGCGTTGAGTACGATATGCTGGTCTCCATGGTGCTGCAGGTCGTTCATTGACTGCAGGGGCACTATGTTGCCATCCGGTGCAGCAGTGACCTCTATTGTTGGAGGCCGCATTGTAGACGAAGGTCAGTGAAGCATTCACACGTGCAGACGAAAATTACCTTGGTCGCATTTCTCTTTGTCAGTACCTGGTGCGACTCTGGTGCCTCATGTAACTGGACCTTTTATTTAGAGATTATCTTAAGTCCTTGGAGGTGTAGGACCACAAGCCACAAGGACTTTGGTCCTTTGCGCGTCTTTCGAACCGCCAGTCATAAGAACTTCGGTCCCGTATGTGTCAGTCGGACCCCAAGTCACGAGGACTTCGGTCCCATGGTACCATTCACTCACTGCATAATTGGTTCACCTGTGTAAATCCGTGGTGGATCTGTACCGGGGTACATTACTCTTGGTATCATTCCCGGAACGTACTGGTGGGGTTCTAGCATATATTGCGCACCGAACCACAATTGACATGGAACCAGTCTAACTGAATTGGGTGGAATTATACTACGTTTTACCACTGTAACTCGAGAAATAGTTGGCTCTGGATTTGTTTCCATTACTAATGGTATTGATTCCATACCTATGCTGATCTCCGCTTTAAGCAACTTGATATCGAGCCCCCACTTCAGCATGAAATCTAATCCTAGTAGCATTTCTTCCTCAATTTGAGCAACTATAACTTCCTCAGAGTACTTTCCCTTCCCAATGTTGATGGTTAGTGGTCCCACGACATCACCAGTCATTTGCAACTGTTGGCCTGCCATCTGTAGCAGGATTTCCTGTTTGACAGGCGGTTGCGGTGTTAATTTACCATAAACCTTGTCAGACAGAATTGTGACTTGAGCCGCTGTGTCTAATGCTTCTTGTAGTCTGATAGTGTTATTGATAACAGCTGCCACGTTGAATGATGATTTGGACCGAATTTGATTGATTATAAGAACCTGCAATTCCTCAGGTCCTCTAGAAGGTGTTACTTCATCAAATAGTAGCTGAATGGCTTCCAAAATGCTGTCATTTACGTTGGTTTGTGTCTCTGTCTGCGTTGTTGATGATTGATCGTCTTCTGTACGTTTTTCTGACAAGCCGTATCGGTTGACAGGGGTCGGACATAGGCCTAATGTTCCAACGCGTTGGGATTTTAAATCATCCTCCGAGTCTTCCGTTACGGCCGCCACTTTACTGCTCTCCTGCTTCATGTCAGGGCAGTCATACTTGACATGACCCTCCCGGTCGCATCCATAGCAGCGCATTGGTGACATTGACCTTGGGGATGGTGGCTGTGGTCGCAATTTCCTTATCGCTTCAGTCAGCCCATCAACAGATGACGCGATTTGGTTTATTCGGTCGTCCGTTTTGTTTACTTTAATTTCCAAGTTCTCCATGCGTTTTACGTTCGCGGAGTCCTGTTGGAAATTTACTTTCTTATTGGAAGTATGTGGTTCAGACCGACCAGAACCAATGCATGTTCTAGACACTGAGTGCTGGGGTCTTTCATATTCTTCATCGTCTTCATCGTCTGAGTACGAGATTGTCATAGATTGTATATCTCGCCTGGATTGTTCATTCCTGAGCTTTACAGTATGCTGGTACCAACATATTTTGTCCAGTGCTTCATCCATGGTATTCGGGTGCTGATCTATGGCATAATGGCCAGCCCATTTGTCTATACATCCTTGGCAGAAACGCAGGATCGCTTGCCTATAGATGTGCACATCTGTCATATCTGGGTAGGCACTGGAGGCGAGGGAAACAACTCTGTCCGCCCATTCAAGCAAGGACTCTTTGGTGTTTTGAGTTGCGAGCGAGAAATATTTTAATGGCTGTCTATCCGCCCTCGGCCTAGCTGTACTTCTATCGTACATGTCGAGGTAGCTATCCTCTTGCCTTCTACG
>JBEVXV010001281.1:0-3841 GCA_040505915.1 Sedimenticola sp.
GCTTAGCTATGTTCAAACGACAGCTAAGGTAGGGGCAACAGAGATGCGTTGGATCTCAGATCTTGCCCAGTTTAACTTCACTGTCAAGTATCGGTCTGGTCGTAGCAACAGAAATGCTGATGCATTGAGTCGGAAGCCACTACATGGGCAGGATTCTGACAGTTATCGATTTGAGTTGCATTCTGATGAGGTATTTGCTGACACGGTCTCCACACCGGGCACAGTCGTTCCTAGGGAGGTTGCGGAGGTGTTTCAGAAAACGATTGATCCGGTTTGGCTCGATGAAGTCCTGGTGCGTTCACCAAGGACCGTACCTGCCCCTGCAACGTTGGCATCTTTGCCACGTGAAGAAATAGCTAGGTTACAGCGTACTGACCCACATATTTCGAGGTTGTGTACCTACTTGGTTAGCGGCAGGCCATCAGCTAAATCCTTGAGCAGGGAAAGCAAACTTTGTCGCAAGCTGTTGAAGCAGTGGCCCAGAATCTGCATAGAGAATGATGTGCTTTATCGGCTGATAACTGTTGATGGTGTAGAGGTGAGGCAGATAATAATCCCTCAGTGTTTATATGACAAGGTATTGGAGATGACACATGACCAGCTTGGTCATGCATCTGCAGAGAAGACACTAGGTCTTATCCGCAAGCGTTACTACTGGCCCGGGATGGTAAATAGTGTCGAGGATTATTGCAAGGCATGTTCGAGGTGTGCAGTAGCTAAAGCGGGGCGGAAAGTTAACTCTACTATGGGTAACCTCCTGGCCCAGCAGCCACTGGATGTACTGGCCATTGATTTCACTGTGTTAGAGCCAGCTGGCGGGGTAGAAAATGTTCTGGTTTGCACTGACGTTTTCAGCAAGTACACGCAGGCATTTCCCACCAAAGATCAGACTGCGAAAACTGTTGCCCGTGTTTTGGTGAAGGAATGGTTTGTCCGCCTTGGCGTTCCCAAGCGAATCCACTCGGACCAGGGCAGGAATTTCGAGTCTAGTCTAGTGAAGGAGTTGTGTTCCATTTACGGTGTCAAAAAGAGCAAAACGACCGCTTATCACCCCGAGGGAAATGGCCAGTGTGAGCGGTTTAACCGCACGATGCACGACCGTCTTAGAACTCTGACACCAAGTCAAAAGAAGAAATGGCCACAATATCTCCCTGAGTTGATATATGCTTACAACTGTTGTGAGCACTCGTCCACTGGGTTTAGTCCATTTTACGTCTTCTTTGGTCGTGAGCCCCAGCTACCTATTGACCTGTACCTCAACACCAATCAGGATGATGATGTTGGGGTGCCAGTGCACGAGTATGTGTGTGACCATTACCGACGTCTCGTTGAGGTGTTCGCGAAAGCTTCAAGCAATCTGGAGAGAAAGGCGCGAGAGAGGAAAGAGAGACATGATAGAAAGTCGGAAGATACCGGTCTAGCTATTGGGACTCGGGTTCTGCTAAAAAACCACTCTGTTAGAGGTCGCGCCAAAATCCAAGATGTGTGGTTGCCTGAAGTGTACAAGGTAGTTCGGCGACCTGATCCCGGTGGAAATGTGTATGTTGTCACTAGTTGTGCGGACCCTACCCTTTCCCGAACAGTCGGGAGGCATGATCTTAAGGACTATAGTATGGTTTCGAGCGGTAGTGACACGGGTAACATGAGAACACTTGAACAGCAGCCAATACCGGCAAAATCCAGATCTGAAGATGACGGTTCTGATGAGGAGTATACCGCTGAGGTGGTCGAAGGCAGGCAGACTTTGCCTACGAGTGGGGATCAGGGTACAGACAGTAGAGACAGAAGTGGGATAGATGCCATTGACAACTCTAACTGTAGTGAGTTCAGTGAAGATGGGCTGATGGATTTGGAAATGGACAATTCAGTTGCCGGCGATCTTGTTTCGGCTGCTTCCGCTGAATCCAGTGGGGCGAGTTCTGTTGTTGATTTGCATGAGTCTGCAGATGATGAGCAGCAGACGCTACGGTGTACTACTAGAACAACGGCCGGAAAGCATCCCAATCCATATCACTTACCCAAATCTGCAGTGGTGCGTGAAGTCACCAATGATGTCCTTCCATGTAAATCAGATGATGTTCTTGCGAATCTCAGTAAGGCACATTTTGCCTTGATAGAATTGTTTAGCCGGCAAAAGTAGTTGCCTTTAGGTGGTCTTGACTCAATTGTTCGTCACACTTGTGACAATATTCCACTGTATATGTATGACTTTAAATGTATGACTTAACCTGTGTGACTGAATGGTTTTCACTAAAAATTTCCAATTTGTCAGTGAAATTTGCTGGGGGAGTGTGTGAGGTGCCGTTTGATACCAGGTGCGCGAGTATGGTTGGCATGGGCTCTTGTAGATTTAACGAGGACTCTTCTTGGAGGAGGTAGAAACAGTCGTCTCGATGGATGCCATGAGGCTTGGCGTTTTGTAAAAACGCGGAATCTTCAAGCTTTCCACTTGAAGTCCGAGGTATTGATGGGTTTGTAAACTGGGCCATATTTTAGGCCAGGTATCGAATGAAATACAGCAGAACTGTGCGTGCACGCTTAAGGCGGAAACCTTACAATTTAAGCTTGTCTGATAGTTCCCACCATTCCCCACCCACCACACTCACATACATTTTGTAATTTTGCTTGTTCATATTGCTTCTTATCTTCATACTCCTAATCAGAATTGACATTGTATGTTTGCCGTATGTTTTCTATGTTTAATAGCAGTCTAATTAGATTATTCATATACCTCATAACATTATGTTGTGAATCTGAACTCCTGAAGGACATTATTCTACAGTCATGTTCCACAATTTTGTCACAGTTTCATATGCGATTATTCACTGAACATATTCTCCGAAAATACGACATGCATTGCTGTATATTTAACACTTTCACAACTATATTCCCGACATGGAATCTTCCATTTTCACATTTAAACGAATCTTGGCCATAACATCAAGTTCAGACCAGTCCATTCAGACAAAAGGGGTGATTTTGTTTTCTTAAACATGTTGAGTATGGAAAAATACTTGTGCAGATCCTGATGAGACGGCTCATCTGGATCTGCACTGTTTGCAAACCCTGGCCTCCACATTAGGCTGTAGGGTTGAAAGGGTTAACCCTGATCAATGCTTTCAATCAATCAATTAATGGCCAGTCGTACATTTTGCACATGTCCGGAACACCCGTGGTAACACTTGGGTTCATGTTTTAGGCTGCTGATGTGGGTGTAGCGGAGATCACGGTCTAGTGGTCGCTACAGGGTGTCACGGTAGAGTGACTTCGATCAGCACGTACGCCTTGGGACGATATAGGGGTATGTTATTGAAGCGGCATGTCCATGCTATATAACTTAATTTTGATCATCTCCAATTGGGTTTCATAGCATGAGCTGAGTATGTTGTACATCATTGAGCATCATGCATTATGCCTCATGCAATAATGCATGACTCGTGTGTTGACCTAGTATTTTTGTACTGAGCCGGTGTACTAATAATCTGTGTACAAATTGCATTAGGATACTTTACCGGTGTGATAGTGTGCATATTTTTGTACTGTACCTACCCTATAGCACATGGCAAAACCAAATATTACCTGACGTCTGCATAATGTTAATATGTCTGCATATTGTTGATATGTCCGCATAATAATTGTTAATATTCTTCAGTCTGACTCACCCGAATGGAACATTGTAATGGAAATGTTAATATGTCCGCATATTGTTGATATGTCTGCATATTGTTGATATGTCCGCATATTGTTAATATATGTCCGCATATTGTTGATATGTCCGCATATTGTTAATATTCTTCAGTCTGACTACCCGAATTGAACATTGTAATGGAAATGTTAATAT
>JBEVXV010001282.1:0-5444 GCA_040505915.1 Sedimenticola sp.
TTATAACCGAGCATGCCGGGACTGAGAAGTACACGGCAACCTATAATCGACTACTTGAAATCATCGACAGCTTCTCGGAAAAGACACGTGCCAATTTGTTGCAGGAGTATGCAGACGAACTACTCCCAGCCCTTCTCAGAGAGAGTAGCCATGAGATTGCGCGCATCTATCGACAGCTCTCCCGCAATGGCTTTCATGACATTCTTGGAAATGTGGGTAAAAGGCTGACTGATATTGAATACCGGCGGCTCTCCAGCTGGCTGACTGACTGGTGTTGTGATGCCGATCAGCGGGGACGAGAGGCGAGTGGATACCCCGATGCAATAAACCTCCCCGCTGCTGGAATCGACATAGAAGAGTACCAAGCGATGAACGATACACGAAAACTTCTGGAGCCATAATGAAACCGACCCTACCGCGACTTAAGATACTCCTGCTAATGCTCCTCTTCACTCCACTTACCGCATCAACAGCCGATGATCATGTTCAATCTTCACTTCCTGAAGTCACTGTCGAGGAGGCATCCGATCTGATGTCGGATGGTGCAACCGCCAAGCAAGAGAGGGAGGTCATTATGGTATTGGTATCTCAGGAGCACTGCCCCTTTTGTGAAGATATCAAACAGGATGTCATTCGGCCGATGATCAGGGGAGAGGACTTTAAGGGGAATTTGATGATCAGAGAACTCTCCATTGATGGTGGAGTGGAGGTGAAAGATTTTTCTGGGGTCGTGCGTAGCGGTCGGGATCTGGCGGCAGATTACAATGCCCATTTCACCCCAACACTCTTATTCCTTTCACCGAACGGCCATGCCCTGAACAAAAGTATTATCGGCTATACTACCCCTGCCTTCTTCTACTACTATGTTGAGGAAGCAATCAAAAATAGCATTATTTCACTCAACTCTTCAGGCAAATAGTAAGTAACCAGATAAACTCTTCAGATTAAGGAATCGACTATGTCTGAACCACTATATGATCTCTTTTTTTCTGGCGAGATCATGGGCGACAAGGATCCGAAAGAGGTACGCAGCAACCTTGCCCGGATGTTCAAAGCCAAAGATAGCCTGCTGAACCAGCTCTTCTCAGGCAACCCGGTAAAAATAAAAAGCGGCGTGGATCAGGATACCGCAATAAAATACCGCGTCGCCTTCCGAAATGCTGGGGCGCTGATGGATATCAAGCCCTCTGCAGAAGCAGGGGTAGCAGAGGCATTCTCTCCCGCTGCAACGGAGGAGATGACACTGCTGCCACCACGTACCGGCAGCCTTGCCGACTGCGCCATAGAGAAGCAGCCTGCCGATCTCCCCGATATCAGCAACATCAATCTAGCCCCCGCTGGCGGTGAGTTTGATCAGACACCGCGCCCTACCGCCGAGATCCCTGATGTTAGCGGCATAGACCTCGCCCCTGTCGGCAGTGACCTTGATCAGGTGCCTCTCGCCACTGTTGCCGATATCGATACCAGTGAACTCACCCTCAATCCAGCCAATTCAGGAAGTCTTGAGGATTGCCATATTGAGCCTGAGCCAGCAATTATCCCCGATATCAGCAAACTAAAACTGGATGGATCTGACAATAATTAATAGGGTAACTATTCAGTTACCTGTTTTATTTGCAGGAACAGACCCCTTTAGGATGAATATGAGCCAGATATTTCTGTAAAATCCGCTACAATATGATTGGATAAGCCAAATTAAGTTGAGTTTGGGTGTAGATTTTTGGCCCTTCTTTTGCTTAACTTAAGGTAACAGAGAATCACTTCATGGAGAGCGCCAGTTAAATGGCATCTCGGGAGAAATTAAGATGGTCGGCTCAATTCCAAGTGACAAGATTTCGGCACAGATCCCTGATCGAACTCAGGTTTCGGATAGTGACAAATCAAGCACGAAGAGTGCGGTTTCACAAGCGGCTCCAGAGAAGGAGACGGATCCTGCTGCTCAAGCACCGGGTGATACCGTCAGCCTGAGTCAGGCGGGTGAAGCACTCAGCCAAGTATCTGCCGAGAACAGCAGGACATCGCTTCATGATCCAGATCAGGCATCAGCCCTGGCAGTACGGGTACGTGACCAGATCAAGGCGGCTGGCTCCATGGCACTTGAGGCCTACGGAAAGATCTCTGCTGAACAGGCTACTGGCCTGCTCACCCAGGCACCCGCATAACTCAACCGCTGTCAATGCTCTGCTATTGGCAACAGGGCATCTTTCTTGAACCGTTTGATTGATTCAGCCTGACCTATCACCACCAGGACATCCCCCTGATCGAGCTTGTGGTCCGTGCCACTACAGGCAAAGATGAACTCATCGCCCAACTCCCTGTCGATTGCCCCCAGAACAACCAGATCATAGTGACGTGATAGTGCCAGCTCACCCAACCGTTTGCCATCCATGAATGACCCCTCTTCTATCGCCACCTCGGCAAGATTCAGGTAGTCCTGACCAAAAACGACACTCTCGATAGTCTCGGCAATCAGCGGGCGCTTCAACATATCGTAGATCTTTCGCCCACTGATCTCATAGGGGTCAACAACCTTTGTCGCCCCTGCGGCAAGTAACTTGTGGGATGAGTCTCCAGATTGAGTCAGAGAGATCACCTTCAACTGCGGATCGATATCTTTGGCACTGATGGTAAGAAAGACATTTTTCGCATCATCCTCAAAAAAGGTGAAAACAATCTCAACACTCTTACCTATACCCAGCGCCCGAAGCTCATCATCATCGGTGTAGTCCACCGACAGGGTATCAAAACCGCGGGCAGACATACTCTCAAGACACTGTTTGTCCCGCGCCACCACCAGCAGCTCCCAGGAGCGCTCTTTCAACTGCTCTGCCACTGCGGCACTGAGAGAGTTACAGCCAAAAATAATAATTTTGTGTTTTCTGATCACTATTTACTCAACTCCACACCCCTCTCCAAGCGCTCTTTGAAGTGGGTGATACTGTATTCATGCCCAATCAACACCAGTACATCTCCTGGAACCAGCCCAAACCCTTGCTGGGGATTAAAATGGAGGGAACGGTCACTCAGTTGATAAATCTCCCCCCCGGCTATTTTTTTACCATCTTTCTGGCTAATGACGCCAAAGAGAATCAGCTTGTTGGCAAAAAAGTCGATCTCACCAACCGTCAAACCATCAATGGAGGAGCCACCATGCACCACCACTGTATCCAAACCGATACCATTCTCTCCCGATAACATGCCATGAATCGCCTCAAAAGCGACCGGCTGTCCCACATACTCCCCGGCGATCAGCGCCACCGACTTAAATGGCGCTACCGTATGGTTTGCTCCCGCTTGGTGAAGTTTACGCACCGCCTCCTGCCGGTTGGCACGAGATACAATCTCTATATCGGGATTGAGGTAACGGGCGGTCAACGTGATGTAGACATTGGCCACATCGTCACCGGTGAGACAGAGGATCCGGCTGGCCCGCCCTCTTATTCCCACCTGTTCAAGCAGTTCATTGCTCTCAGCATTGCCCGCTATAGCCAGATAACCCAAACGCTTCGCTTTGTTGATGTATTCCGGCTCTCGGTCAATAACAACAAAGTGCTCTCTATCCTTCGCCAGGCGCTCGGCGACGATCTGGCCGACCCGTCCATAACCACAGATAATGGTGTGGTGCCCCTTCTTCTTCTCCAACTCGGAGAAGACGCGGTTATCTTTCAGTTCATCCATCTTCTCACTGAAGGCGGCCACGATCACCGAGGTGCTGAATGCCAACACCGCGATGCCGCTAAGGATCAGCACCAGCGTAATAGCACGCCCCTCACTGGTCTTGGGTGTGATATCGCCATAACCCACGGTTGAAAGTGTCACCAGCGCCCAGTAGATACCGTCAAAGAAGTTATCAATCCCCCCCCCCTCTGCCTGAGCTTCAAAGAAGTAGAAGGCGGAGGCAGAGGTAAACACCATAAAGGCTATAAAAATCGCCAGGGTGTAAAGTTCAAACCGTTTCTCAGCAAGGATCTTGACAAACTCATTGATGCTGCGGGCGTAGCGAAAGAGCTTGAATAGGCGAAACAGCAGGAAGATGCGAAGAAAACGGAGAGGGCGGTAACTGGGAATGATCGCCAGCAGATCGATAATGGCGATGGGCGTGGACATGTAGTCCCACTTCTTCAACAACACCTCTTTCAAGGGCGCGCCAAGGCTAAAGCGACCACCGACAAACTCAGCCCGCTCGTAGTGATCAATAAAGATTTTGTGGATATCGTTGTAGAGCCAGAGGCGTAGCAGATACTCGGTCAGGAAGATGGAGACTGCGAACCACTCGAAAATATCCCCTGGGACGCCAAGATCAACTTTCACTTCATAGATTAGAACAGAGACGCTGGAGAGCACCAGCAGGATCATAAAGATATCGAAATAGGGGCGGATCCTTGATTGAGGGTTTTCCATCACATCAAAAAAGAAGCGTTTCGTCCGCTTATAGCGGGGGGAGTCTTCAAGGTCATAACAGTGTTGAACAACCGCTCTTGCCAACGACATGGAAATAACTCTCGCCTCTTCTTATCGAAACCGCTCTCTGTCGAGTACTTCTTATAAGTTTAGCCTATTCTCGCTATTCAGTTTCAGATCACTGCTGTCCCGTTAACTCCCTCTCCCCTTTGGGGAGAGGGTTGGGGTGAGGGGGGTCAATAGATAAGTCGTTGATTTAATTCACTCTCACACTGGCCCTCTCCCCCATAGGGAGAGGGAATGTTCTATTGCAGTATGTCATGTTGCTGTTGATATATGCACCCTAAAAAACACCTCCACACAAGGAGTTACTGCAAAATACTACAAAGTTAACGGGACAGCAGTGGTTTCAGATACAAAAATATTTGCTAACTATTCTGCTGGGTTTGGGGGTCGGAGATAATTCAAATAGATATAATTGATGGAATTCCCATCTGGCACCGATCCTGTTGTAGGAGCGGTGCCCCCGCCGCGATGAACATCGCACAAGGCCGTACCACACACCATCGCCCCGATGGCAGGGCTGCTACAATAGAAACAGCCGATGGAGCACTTTATCGAAGCACTGCTTACCGGCCAGCCCCCACCTCCATCCTTTCAACTTCAGCCAGAGAGACATGACGCCCATCGGTAGTGGTAAACTCCCTCGCCTCAACATCACCTTTATAAGCCTGATAGTGCGTCTCATTGCCGGAGCGGCTGTCAACTACCCGAAGATCAACCACCTGATAGTTATCCTGCCACTGAAAGTAAAAATAGCCCACCGCACCCAGCAGCATCAAGGTAACAGAGACTGCAGCGGCAATTTTCACTAAATTTGAACGCTGGGGCTCAGCAGGAAGGCGTGGAGGGGAGGGCTGATTGCGTTGTCTAACGTAGATCAGTGCACCGGCTATCACCAGCAGGGTAAGTAATAGTTTTAAAAACATGGTAATGACCATAACATGCAGTTGAAATTGAGGCTATGTTATAAAGGTAACTAC
>JBEVXV010001283.1:0-4077 GCA_040505915.1 Sedimenticola sp.
ATATCGACCGCGAGATCGACCCGATCACCCTCGGCCTGATGAAACGCATCCGCAAGCAGTTCGACCCCAAGGGTATTCTCAATCCCGGAAAAACACTACCGCCTGATCTGGATTCATAGATAATAGTTATTGTAATAACTCATCTGGTTTTGTGATTGGAAGTGTAGACAAGGCAGCCCAGCAGACCCTATTGATAGTCACTGGTGCGGCACATGAAATTGGTGGTGGCGGTGTAACGCGGTGTGTATATGGGGTAAAGTAAACTGTCACCGTAACCTTTTTGTGGCCTGCCTTGATGCCAATTCGTTTTATGCGCAGGCTCTATATTACTGGCAGAGAAAGTTTGGCTGAGGCTTTTTTCAGCCAAACTTTCTCTGTCCACGTACATATTTTGGTTAGGTGACTTTTAGTTATTTTTGTACGAATCATCATCAAACATTGAACAATAGTCATCTTTATTTGATACACATGCTGATGGACAAGAAACACATATTTTTAATAGATTTTCCCAAGCATTTTCTGTACAAGTTAATAGATCATTAATTGTTTTATCATTTAACTTAGGAAACGCCTTCTCCACTTCTGTATAATTTAATTGCATATCAGGTATTTCGTTATTAAGTTTCCTTAGCACGATTCCCTGTAATAGATTTGCAAGTTTCACACAGGATTTATTAAATGTTTCTTTTGTATATCCTCGCTTAGAAAGATATTTTTTAAGCTTATATGGAACTGCCTGATCAATTTCACAAGCCAACTCAAAAGCAAACCAATTAAATTTTGTTTTTTCATCCTGATTAGAATAAAAATTTTCGGGGTTAATTGTCATATGATCTTTCTTTAATAATAATATTCTTTTTTTATTACCGGAGTAAATTACTTGTTATCACCTAACGCCAAGTTAACCGGCGCGCGTTAGCGCGTCCGAGCGAAGCATGAGCGTTGTTGAACTTTTTGTTAGGCTGAATTGTCATTGAGTATAATTTCCTCAGGTGCTGCATATAGGAGTGATCGCTTGATTAGGCCTGAGTAACCTGTTCTCTGCACAATTTCTTTTCTTAGCCTTTCATATTCTTTGTAAGTCAATCTTGGGTCGATCATTATTTGGCTAATGAGGCTATGTGGATCGATTGTATATGGAAATAGATCGCCTTTAACTTTTTCTTTTAGATCGAAATAGAGCAGCCTTACTTCATTTTCATGCTTGAAGGCTAGTCGCTTTACAAGAAGGCTTTGAAATATGCTTTCCTTTGTCAAGCCCCCATTAATATAAATACTGTTCGCAAAATTCCTTAGTTTCTTCTCTGGCAAATACCGCACATTTCCAATTACGCATGACCAAGACGGCTTGTTACTTCCCCCAAAATATAGACTTTCTAATAACTTATTAGTCGTGGTTCTTATTCGTATTCCGTCACAATTCGGCGAGTAAATGCGCCACATAGCATCAGATGCCTTGTGGCGTGACCAGCATTGACCATAGAAATGCTTGTGGAAATTGAAATCTCTGATCTCACCAGATTTAAGCCTCACCCTGGACTTTAAAATAAAGTTTTCGTATGGGTCATCCCAACGACTGGGGTGCACAAGAACGTTCTGATTGTTATCGAATAGTTGGAATAGGCGCTCTTTGCTAATCACCCTATATAGAAACTTTTCCTGGTGTTTCTTTTGTATGTTGAGGTAAAGACTCATGGTTTTGCTTTAAAGCCTAACGCCCAACTCAGCGGGCAAATTGAGCGCAGCGAAATTTGATCCGCTGTAGTTGCTCGTTATGTTTAGTACTTACCAAATTCATGCTTATCTAATGTTCCAGGCCTTTTTTCACTTAACATATTTATAAGTGGAGTATACTTTTCTTTGATGATGCCAGAATTAACTTTATTTTTCATAACCTGTAAGACTTCGATAAGTTGAGCTCTCTGCTCTTCAGTATCATGAAGTAAAGACGGATCAATAATTATGTATCCATCTACATCCTTTCTGAATCTTTTGATTAGATGTTCCGTTAATACACTCTCAAAATTCACGAAAAGGTTTTTCAGTTCGCTATTCAGGTTAGAAGACACTATTACTCTTGAGTTTTTAGCAACTTCGGACTCAAGCCGATAGGCATTGATAAATGCAGGGCCTATCAACTCATTGGTATCCCAGAAGATGTCTCCATAATCAATCGCACCTCTGATCGTGTACCCTTCACTTATAAATGTTGACCAAATATAGGCGATATTACCAATTACGGCTTCAAGCCCCAAAACCATATCACCTACTATGATTTTTTCATCATAACCGAAACATATAGTTACGCTATCTGAAACCGTGTTTACTCTGCATACGTATTTACGATGAGAGTCGCTTTCCTCCTCCTCAGTAGGCTCATCAAAGATAGGCATCTTATCTTTGATCGCGAGTATTTTTTCTAAGGGATTAGATTCTGAATTGTGCCAATTTTTAAGAATGTCATTTGAGAAGCCCAATACATCGATAAAGCACACATATCCTTTTCCTTTAAACTTTCCATTTTTACCGAATATCATTCAGACTCCTGAGAAACATAACGTTTAAATCAGCCGCCGACGAAGGTGGTCGGCTGGATTTTATTGTTAGGCCAATTTTCTTCAACGGTAAAAGACTGCCCAAGAGTTCTAAAGTGGCTGAATTCTCGCTTGTGTAGCTTGCCTCGAATTTCTTCAAACGATTTGACCACATCTTCAGCATAGAGTCTCTCTCCACAATGAAGGCAAACCTCGGCTGGAACTTTCATAGAGACCGTATTTCCACCGCCTCTAAGTAGTTTTTCTACCTGCTTGCCTTCTAACTCACCACCACAAACAGGACATTTTTCAAATGGCTTCATTTTTTCACCCTTACTTTCCAATCAATCCACCGTTCAGGATCAGGCCGATAGACTGTGATTAAGACTGCCCATAAATTATTTGAATTATAGGCCCAAACGCTATGGATTGGTTTGTTTGAGAAATTCCTACCAAAAATCAAACAGCTTGGATACGGTTTATCATTTGGATAATCCTCAATAATATTACCTTGAATTACCGATGAGTATATTTCCTCGTATGTCAGGTGATCGTCAAATGCTTCTTCATCAGCATGGTCGGTTATTCTCACCCGACTACTCCGAATAGAATTGATTATGTTTTCTATGTCCATAGCTATATTTATTCTGGCCTAACGTTTACATAACCCGCCTACGTTGTGGCGGTTTTTTTGCGCTTTTTGCAAAAAAAGTGACGCAATGTAGGTCGGAGTTTATGTGCATGTTAGGCAATTTTTATGTGGAGCGTTTTACCAACGGCATGGGCTACCCGTTCAAGAACCTCAATTGTAATAGAGGTATTCTCTGGATCAAGAATTCTTTCAAGCTGGGAGCGGCTGGTTTTTAGTCGTTTCGATAGATTGGTTTTGGTGATGTTTTTTTCTTTCATAATATCAGCGAGCTGGAGAGCTAGAACTCTTTTGTGCGCTCTGGCTGAAACTTCCTCAAGAATTCCTTCTTTTTCTAGAAAATCATCAAAGTTACTACCTGTATGCTGGTTCATGACGTTCATACCTCATTAGTCCATTGATTCTTACGTGTACGAGCTAAATCAATATCTTTTTTTGGTGTTTTCTGAGACTTTTTGATGAATCCGTGAAGGAGGTTCAATTTGCTGCCTTTAACTGTAAAAAACACTCTTGAGATGTTTCCATTTTCAAGATTGCTACGGATCTCCCACAAACTTGATTCCATCTTTCTTACTAAAGGCATACCAAGGGGCCAGCGGAACTGGACAACCTTAATATCTTCTCCAATTACCTTTCTATCTTCTGGATTCAAGCTTTTAAGCCACTCACGAACTGGCTCATTACCTGAACTTGTGAGAAAAAAATAAACAGTTAGTATTGGCTCTACACTCATACTAAGCAAGTGTACCTTGTATGGTACATTTGTCAATGCCTAACGTTCAGCAGCACCGGAAAAATGCGAGCTTGTGAGCATTTTGTCAGCGCTGACGCACATAATTCTCTGAGCAGGCCAACTTCCCCTTAAATCAATTTTATGGGTAATAGCAACACCAG
>JBEVXV010001284.1:0-1895 GCA_040505915.1 Sedimenticola sp.
CCCTAGTCACATGTGCCACCTTGCCTTCCACTTTTGCTGGAATGATCATTTCCGATTCACGGGGAATTAGAATATTCTCTGCCACGGTTATGCGTAATACTGAGGGCATGCTGCTTTCGAGCATACACTGTACTTTCTTGCCGTTTATGCTGCCCTACATCTATTTGGCAATTATAACAGTGAAGGAAGTCATATCCGATAACAGCTGGGACCTCTATGTCCGCCACCACCATCTCTTGCCGAAAAGTGGCACCATTGATCATAACCGTGAATGTCGCTTTCCCTTGCAACTTCACTAGACCACCATCAGCCATCCTAATGCTGGTATGCGTGTCTTTCAACATTGGTCGAACATCCTCGGGTATAGCTTCATAGCGATTTGGATGCAAAACCGACAGTGTTGAACCTGTATCAATTAGACAATTAACATCACTACCGCCTATATGCGCTAACACAAATAATCCATCTGAATTTGATTTGTCATTACATTCTAATTCTACATTGGGTCGTTGTCTACCAACTCTACATGTAGCTGAGGAGTGACCCGTTTCCCCAGCTACTGGTAGTTTCCCTGCTTCTTATCTGCCGACCCCATCATAGCCGACATTCCCCGATTATCGGTGGTTCTCGCTTTACCCCGATTGTGATTCCTTTCGTCCCTCTCTTTTGTGAAACAAATGTCAACTGTGTGCCCATCTCTCTTGCAGTATGAGCACTTGCGTCTTCCTTCATTTAGCCGTCCCCTCACTTCAGATGTTGGGGCTGGACCTGTTGATCTCTGATTCTCCAACTGGTTTATCCTCTTCATTATCTCATTCAGCATACCCTCTTGGCTGCTGCTTGAGGCAGTGACTTCACACTGTGCCCTAACTGTGGGTTTGTTTAGCTTAACACCGACCCTTCTCTTACGACCATCTTGGAAAGCCTCGTACTCCAACGCTAAACGCACTGCTTCTTCCGCTGTATTGGGCTTTCCTTGGTGAACAGCCCACTCGAGGTCAGGGTCACATAGAGCATCTAAAAATCCTTCTTTTGCCAACTGCTCTCTAATTTCTGGGTTAGCTTGTGGGTATGACATCCTAGTCAATCGTTTTATATCTTGTGCCAACTCCGTTAATGCTTCTCCCCTATTTCGTACCCTATTCTTAAGTTGTGCACGGTGTAGTTCAGCCTGGTTGTCTGGTTCAAATCTTGAAGACAGCGCAAGAACCAATGATCGATAATCCTTGCGTTGTTCTGGTCTAAGATCGCTGAGCACCCCCTGTGCTGTGCCTCGTAGGCTCACGGCTAACTCCATAGCCCTAGTGGGGCCATTCCACTGATTCAATTCGGCTACCATTTCGAAATGGACCAGGTAGTCGCGCCAACTGCTTCTCCCATCGTAGGTAGCCGGTTGCTTAAGCTTTCTGGGAGGTTGTACATCTTCAGGTGCACATTGACGTTGCCGTCTCCCGTCCTGCCGCTCATCTCTATATTCGTACTGTCCATAATCTCCGTCACTTGATATCCTTCGTCGGTCAGAAACCGATGCTCTGTTGCGGCCGCTAATAGGAGCATCGGGAAGTGGGCGACGATAATTATCATCTGAGGACTTATCTCGGCCTACTACCGCCCTAGGGGTACTATAGACTGCACTCTCAGCCTCTGGTATGTCCCGTTCACGAGACCGATCTATCATCCGTGCTGCATTTTTGGACCTGTCTTGCGATGAACGACTATAACGGCCTACTGGGGACTGCTCTCTGGAGTCGTTTCTGGACCAGTCCCTGGACTGACGCAGTTGTGATTTAGTCTCACTCAGTTGGTTTTGTAAGGTGCGGACCTCTCCTATCAGATCCATGTATTCTTCCTTGCTCAGGTTTACCACCTCCCTGTGTGAGGAATCTCCCATGGCA
>JBEVXV010001285.1:0-3325 GCA_040505915.1 Sedimenticola sp.
TCGTCCGATATAATCAATGTATCATCTGCATATAATAGTACTAAGAGTCTAAGCCATTGGTGTATGTCTCCATATTGGATATCTATTCCGCGAGCTCCTGCTATTACCAAGTTTGATTCCAAATCGTTAAGGAAAATAGAAAAAATAATGGGAGATAAGTTTTCACCTTGTCTGAGGCCGCGTTCGCAAGCAAAAAATCCAGACATTTTATTATCATTAAAGATACACGATTTTATGTCATTATACATGTTGTAAATTAGTCTAAACACGTTGCCGTTAATAGAGGAAGATAGTAACTTTTGCCAAGCGCCAACTCTCCAGACAGAATCGAAGGCAGCAGCGAAATCTATGAATGCACAGTACAACTTTTTTGCTTCTTTAGTATTTCGAATATACTGTGTAGTAGAAAAATGTGATCAGTTGTTGAGTAATCCTTTCTAAAACCAGCCTGATTTTCATTAAGTATGTCATTTTCTTCTAAGAAGTGTGTTACTCGTGTATTTAGAATTGAAGTAAAAAGTTTCCCCAAGCAGCTAAGTAATGTAATGGGTCTATAATTGTTTGGCTCCATGGGGTCACCTTTTTTGTATATAGGTATTATATATCCTTCCAACCAACAATCAGGCATTATTCCAGAATTTAGAACTTTATTAAAGAGTTTTGTATATATCGGGACCATAGAATTCCTAGTGGACTTAATATATTCATTCAAGATGTTATCTGATGGGCTTGGGGCTTTAGCATTTTTCAGATTTGTAATATGTTTCTGAATTTCATTTTCTGTGAATGGGCAGTTTAACTCTTCTTGACTATTTCGCAAAATGTCATCCGTTAAATTAAACTGCGTGTCAGTATCAGTATTTGTATTACTATCTCTAAAAAATGTATAGAGATCATCTATGGACGGTTTTACTGTTTTAGATTTTGATTTTAAACTGTTAATGAATTTCCAATATTGTTTAGGGTGTTGTTTATGCATGTTTCGTAGCTTTTGCTCATTTCTATATTTGTGCTTATAAATATGTTTATGCATGGTATGTTTATATTGTTTGCTAGTACGGCGTAACTTACTTTTATTATGACTAGTCTTATTACGATGATATTGCGTTTTGGCTTGGTGATAAGCTTTACGTGAGCGTTTACATTCCGTGCCAAACCACGGCTTATCATTTTCCGATATTTTGCCGTGATATACCGGAAAAGTTTTTTGTACGGCAGTTTCGAAAACAGATGATATTTCGGAAGTAATTTGGTTTATTATATCTTTGGAGTCAGGTAGTAGAAGCAGGTTATTAAGTTTCGTCGTGTTTATATTATTGGCAAACTTCTCTGATAATTTATTATTCCATTTTCTGGTTTGCTTTTTTCCTGTTGCATTTGTTACATTTTCTATTTTATATTTACTTGCCAGATCAACACTCAGTAAGGCGTGTCCATCTGAAAATAGGGTATCTGTTTGGTTTATGCTAAAATTACTTAAGTGTCGGAATAGATCAACGGACGCTAACGCATAGTCAATTACGGACTTATTTCTGAACGTAAACTCCCCAACTTCTCTATCTGAGCCAACCCTTCCGTTCAACATAAATAAATTAGAATTTCTGCATATTTCGATCAAAAAATATCCATGGGCGTTCGTTTTTTTATCTTTGGAAATCCGTTTTAATTTATAACCCAGGTTTTCGAGTACGACATGTTTGTGAAAATAGTTGGACGTTTCTGTATCAAAATCAAAATGGGACAACAAAAAGTCATCAGAGGCAATATGATCCGATAAGCATGCTGTTCTAGCATTGATATCACCCAATAAAAGTGTGTACTTATATTCGGCACATTTTTGAGTAATTTCGTCATCTAACAATAACATTTGATCTGCATCCAGATATCGGGAACCAGTGGGAGGTAAATAAATACATCCTAATAAAAGGTCGCTATCAATATTTAGAATAGCATGCTTAACCTTCAGCCATAAAATGTAATCGCATGTGCTCTCTATAATTTCGACAGACCTTGCAAGACCTTCTTTGATGTATATACCGATACCACCTGATTTTTTCATGGCTAACAAATTTCGAAATTTTCCATTAAACGTGTAGCCCTTGACATCCACAATGTCGTACTTGTCCATATTAGTTTCTAGCACACAGAAAATATCGTATGTATTGATAAGGTCTATAAATTCCGGATAGCATAAGCGTCTTTTCAAACCATTCGCATTTAAGGATCCGATACGAATACAGGAGTCCGTGACATTAGCGGCTCCCCCCGTGTTATCCTATTGAGTATTGTTTGTCTGGTTTATATTGCAGGGTGGCCTCTCGTCACGGTTCAGCGCATTTGCAGTGGGAGGGAGAGGATCTGCATGACGGTTCTGGGAAACCAGGCTTTGCGAGGCGTTGTTTCTGGACGTGTTTCCTGGTAACAGTGACATATCCCGTTGTGTGGCGTCGCGGCGAGGACCACTGATCAAGGAAGGGGAATCTGGTTCACTGGATGTGTCATAGTCTGTGTTATATGGGGCAGCTGCTACTTGTTCGGGATATTTGGACGTCGATATATTAAGATATTGGCCATTCGCCTTGGGACGTGCTGCAAACGGAACAACGCACGACATAACGGTTGACGGATGCATTTCTGTGCACTCGGCCTCTGACGACACAACCGATTTTGGCGAACTTGCATTGATGTCAAGTGGGCGTGCCTGTTCGCTAATTTGCGTTTGGTATATATTGCTGTTGCCAGAGCGTGCACGTGGTGTGTGAGGTGGATTTGTCGCCGTGGGCGGTAACTGTTTGTGATTCACTCTACTGCGTCGCATGACGTCATCCCATTGAGGAAACATGTCAATAACAACATTGCCGTTATGCAAAAGCTTAGCCGGGTAAACAATGCTGACTTTGTTTCGTGTGTAGTCACTGTGTTTTGAACGAAGTTCCTTGTAGCGGGGCCATAACAGCTTACGTGCCTCTACAATTTCATGGGGAAAATCCCTACTGACACTGAAGTGTTTGTCTTTCAACAGACGACATTTAGATAGTATGTACTCAGTGTCCGTAAAGTATGTAAACGCGGCAATGATGAACCTGGAATTGCCGTTGCGGAATCTGCCAAGCCGATGTGCTCGGTCAATGGAGAGATGCTCCTCTATTCCTAGTTCATGTTGTAGAACATCACCAATAGTTTGCATGCAATTTTCGTAACGCGCCTCGGGAAAGCCCTTGAATAGTAAATTGCTACGCCGTGCGCGTGCTTCATTATCAATAGACTTGTATTCAAGTACTGTGATTCTGTCGGCGTGTTTCGCCGTGGATGATTCAATGTCAGA